>VBAB01000204.1 GCA_005888525.1 Alphaproteobacteria bacterium | reverse complement strand
TCGCCCAGGTTCGTGCTCTGATACTTGCGCAGGAACCCCGCCGCATCCTTGGCGTTCGCCTGATCGACCAAGGCGTGCTCCTTGTCGGTGCTCTTGGCAGCGCAGTTGTTGACGCTCCAGTCGATGTAGGCGGCGTCCTCTCCCGACAGGAGCTTGTCGGCGAGCGCGAGGCTCGGCCAAAGGCACAGGGCGATCAGCCCCAACCCAAACTTCCCCATGGCGTCACTCGTCGTTGATTGCAGCGGACGACGGCCGATCCGTAAGGCCACCCCGTCAACGCGCGATCGGCGAGCTTCCGTCGGCTCGAACCTCCCGCGCCATAAGGCTCAACCGCGCTTCTTGAACACGTAGAGCTCGGTCACGTAGGGGAACTGGATGGGGTCCTGTCGGGCCAGCGAGGGTTCGCTCGCGATGATGGCCGTGACCTTGGCGCGGACGGCGTCCTGCTCCTTGCGCGGCAGCACGGCAATGAAGCTGGTCGACAGCGCGCGGTCGACGATCCCGCTCGCCGGCATGGGTTGGGTGAACGGATAGGACCGGCTCCCCAGATGCTCGAAGCGGGCATCACCGAAGATGACGCGCCACTTGCCCGTGGATTGTCGCGGCGTATCGCCGGCATAGCTGTCCATCACCCCGGAGAATGCGGCGACCCAGGGGACGGAATCGTCCCGCACATTCCAAACCAGGGCCACGGCGCCGCCCTCGTCGAGGACGCGCAGGATCTCGCGCGTCGCCTTCGCGTAGTCGAACCAATGGAAGGCCGTGGCGCAGCACACGAGCCCGGCACTACGATCGGGGGCCGGAATCGACTCCGCGCTGCCGATCGCGACCTGCACGGTTGGTAGACGATCGACCGGAATACGCGCAGCCATTTCGGCGATGGGCTCCACGGCCAGGATGCGCTTGCCGGTCAACGCCAGGAGCTCGGTGAACTTGCCGGTGCCGGCACCCAGATCGATGATTGTGTCGGCGAGCGGCAGGTCGGCGAGCAAGGCCGCTGGATACTCCGGACGTCCCGCCACGTACGCGCCGACACTGCTCGAGTAGCCCGCTGTCGCCGAAGACGTCATGGCCGATCTTCTCCGGACAAATCAGTGCGCGCGCGCGACGGCTTCCCGCAGCAGCGCCGCCACCTCCTCGTCGGTCACCTGCAGGAAGCTGCGGTAGAACGCGCCGACCGAGCCGAAGTGGCGGGGGCTCGACAGGCACACGACGTCGTCGGCCTCGCGCCTGAGCATGGCCACCGCCTCGCGCGAGGCTAGGGGCGCGGCGGCAATCAGACGGACGGGCCTGCGGCGCTTGAGCTGGCGCAGCGCCGCCTGCATGGTCATGCCGGTCGCCACACCGTCGTCGACGACGATCAGCGCGCGGCCCACTGGCTCGACCGCCGGCCGTAGCGCCGCCCACTCGCGCCGACGCTGCTCGATCACGCCGAGCTCGCGCTTGGCCGCCGCGGCGATGTAGTCCTCGTCCAAGCCCAGCATCGCCACCAGCTCGGTGTTGAGCACGATCTCGGGCTCGGCTCCGTCGGCAATCGCACCGACTGCAAGCTCGGGCTGGTCCGGTGCGCCAAGCTTACGCACGAAGACGACATCGAACGGTGCGTTGAGACGCCTGGCGATCTCCGCGCCGACGGGAACACCGCCGCGGGGCAGCGCAAGGACGAGCGGATGCTGCAGCCGCATGGCCGCCAGCGGCTCGGCCAGCAGCCGCCCGGCCTCGGCCCGGTCCGCGAATATCATGGCTCGGCGCATCGTGCGGATCACACCCGGCCGCCATCCCCTCCGGCCTTCACGGCCTCGATCTCCTCCTCGACGTCGCGCAGACGGTCCTTGCCGAAAAAGATCTCCTCGCCGACGAAGAACGTGGGCAACCCGAACGTGCCGCGCGCGACCGAGGCTTCCGTGTTCTTGAGCAGCTCGTCCTTCACATCCTGGTCCTGGATGCGCGCCATGGTGCGGGCGCCGTCGAGGCCGGATTGATCGAGCGCGGCGCGGATCACCTCGGGATCGTCCATCTTCTTGGGCTCCTCCCACATGTGATGGAAGACGGCGTCGACATAGTGCGCAAACCCTCCATCCATCTGCGCCGCCACCGCGCCTCGCATGATCTGCACGGTATTGACGGGAAAATGCGGGTTCCTCTTGAACTGGGTGAGCCCGTGCTTCTTCATGAAGCGGACGGTCTCGAGGCGCTGGTACTCCAGCTTGTTCTTGATGCCCTTGAACTGCACCATGGGCGCCTGATTGTTGGTGAGCTTGAACACGCCGCCCAGCAGAACCGGCACATAAACGAACGTGGCGCCCGTGCGCCGCTCGATTTGCGGGATGACCTTGTGGGCGCAGTAGGCATTCGGGCTGCCGAAATCGAAGTGGTACTCGACCTTGGGTGTCATGGCCGTGCGGGTCCCTTGAACAATGGTTGTCGGCACCCTTGCGGGGCCGGATTCAGAGCGTGCGATGGATCATGCCGAGCCAGGCGCACACTTCCCGCGCATGCGCGCCTGGCGCGGCGATCGGATAATACACCCGCTCGATGCGCCCGTCGCGGACGGCGAGCGTCAGGCGCTTCAGGTATGTGACACCGCCTGTCGTGAAGGTGGGCAGCGCTAGCGCGCGCTGCAGGGCGAAGGCCTCGTCGCTGACGATCTCGAACGGCAGCCCGAGGCGCACCGCCAGCTCGCTCTGATAGGCAATCGATTGCGCGGAGAGGCCGAACACAACGGCCCCCGACTTGGGTGAAGCCGGCATGGAGGTCACGGAAGCCCTCGGCCTGCGGAGTGGAGCCGTGCGCGCCCGGGATGTCGTCCCACCCGGGCGGGTTGGCGACGCCGGGCCGCCCGGTCCACGGATAGCAATAGACGATCGAGCGGCCGGGCAGCTGCGCGAAGCTGACACTGCGCCCCGCCGTGGTCGGCAGGGCGATGTCGGGCATGCGTCGTCCGCGCTTCAGGTGCCGGGCACCGCCGTCATCGGCGGGCGCGCCGGGAGGCTCGCTCATCGACGCCGATGCTCTGCGAGCCAAGTGTGCACCTCGGCCGCGTTCTTGTCCGGCGGGAAGACGGGATAGAACACCTTGGTGATGCTGCCGTCGTCGATGATCAAGGCCAAGCGCTTGATGAGCGTGAGGCCGGCCACCTGCATGGTCGGCAGCCGCAGCGCCCTGGTCAGCTCGAGCTTGGCGTCCGACAGCAGCGGGAACGGCAGGTGCAGGCGCTCGGCGGCCTCGAGCTGGTAGGCGGTGTCCTGCGTGGAAAGCCCGAACACGCGCGCCGCGCCCGCCTCGATCAGCACCTTGTGCAGGTCGCGGAAGGCGCAGGTCTGCGGCGTGCAGCCCCGAGCTCCTGGGATCATATCCCAGTCGTCGACGAGCGAGGGCTTGCCGGGCTCGCCGGTGCGCGGATAGGCGAACACGACGACGCGGCCAGTGAGCCGCGCCAACGAAATCTGCGAGCCGTCGGTACCTGCCAGGGCGATATCGGGAACCTTGGCGCCCTGCAGGTGCCGCGCGGCGCCATCGTCGACGGGAGCTGGGATCTTCGACCAGTCGACGACCAACAGGTTGGGATTGGCAACGGTGGGCATCGCGGGCACCTCAGGGGTCGAGCACGCGATAATGATAGCCGCCGACGCGGGCGTAGGCGAGCTTGGCATAGAGGCCCTGTGCGGGCTCATTCGCCGCGACGGCCTGCAGGGCCGCGATCGTCGCGCCCTCGCGCGCGCCCCAGGCCTCCAGGACCCGCATGACGCGGCTGGCCGCCCCGCCCCGGCGCCGATCCGCCCGCGTCATCACGCATTCGGCGATCGCCACGCCCTCGGCGACGACGCCCAGCGCCGTGGCCGCCGGCTGCCCGCGATCGCGCAGCAGCAGGAACGCGCGTGGACGCGGGACCCGCGCCAGGATCATGGGCGCGAGGTCGCGGCGGCTCGGTGTGATGCCGGCGAGATAGACCGAGAGCCAGGCCTCGCTCGGTACGTCGCCGATCTCGATGTCCGGATCGTGCCCGGCAGAGGCATCAGGCGCGATGCTCTTGGCGAGCGCGGTGCAGGGCTCCTGCAGGCGATAGCCGCGTCGCTGCAGACGCTCGTCCAGATCGCCCGGCGCGTTGACGTGGCAGACCTGGAACAGCGGGGACGCACCGCGGGCGCGATAGCGCGCTTCCGCCTCTGCGATGGCGGCATCTGCGTCGGCCCCCTGGAAGGCCAGCGCCGACACCGAGTTCGCCCGCTGCGAGCCGCCGCCCGAGTAGCGCCACAGCCAGCCGTCGATGTCGGCCGTCTCGAGCGCGGGCCAAGCCGCCACCGCGGCGCGCTCGATCGCAACCAGCCTCTCGCGCGAGATCGGCACTTGCATAAGGGGTCAGACCCCTCGCTTTGACGTTTCGGCTATTCTCAGGGATATGAACGAGGGGTCTGACCCCTTCGCCTTTTATTTCTTGCGGAAGGCGCCCTGGAGAAGAGCCGGATCCATGGAGGCGGGCGCATTGCCCGTCGTCGCATAGATGTAGGTGCCGGTGCGGAAGATGGTGCCGAGCGCGGCGAAAACCACCGTGTGGGCCAGCACGTAGGGAACGATGATGGCTGCGAGCACCACGACCGTGGCCACATCGGCGTTCAGCCCTCTGCCTAAGGCAGCTACGATCCCAATCACCAGCACAACGGGCAGCAGCAGCAGGAACGAGATGATCCCGAGCCCACCCTCACCGCCGACCGACTCACCCCCGGTGCGGCGCAGAATAGCCGACGAGCGCTTCACCGCCTCGATCGGGCCGACGCCGTCGACGACGAGCACCGGGACCACGAAGTAGGTCACAACGGCCCATGCGACCTCACCGAGGCCGCCCAGCAGTGCGCCGAGGAACCCCAGCTTGTCCTTCAAGAA
>VBAB01000203.1 GCA_005888525.1 Alphaproteobacteria bacterium | reverse complement strand
TTGGTGAAGGCGGGGTGCGCCCAGACGAAATCGATGGCCACATCGATGATCACCAGCGAAACGCCGGCGCCCAGCCACCACCCGCCCGCCGCTTCCCCGCGGCTCAGCTTGGAGCCCCCGACCAGAGCAAGAGCGCCGCCGATCCACGGCAAGGCCATGCTGACCAGGGCGACGAGCCACGCGAGCGCGCCTGGGTCGCCGTCAGGCCGTCGCACGCTCCACCACCAGCACGGTGCCGCGCGTGGCGGTGACTTTGACGCGCGCCCCCACCGGCGCATCGGGCCCCTCGGCCTGCCACACTGAGTCGCCGACGCGCACCTTGCCGCGGCCGTTCTGGATCGCCTGCTCTACCACCAGGGAGCGGCCGATGTACTGCTGGCCACGCTCGTTGAGATCGGGCAGATCGCTCTTGGCCACGTCGGGCCGCACATAGCGGCGCACCCAGAACACGGTCAGCACCGCGATGATGCCGAAGGCGATGATCTGATACGGCCAGGACATGCCCGTAGCCATCGCCAGGAAGCCGACGATGACTGCGGCCAGCCCGAACCAGAGGAAGTGCACGCCGGGGACGATAGTCTCCAGCGTGAAGAGCACCACCGCCAGGATCAGCCAGTTCCAGACGCCGAAGCCCCAGAAGAAGGCAAGAAGCCCCTGCATGTCGTCGGTCTCCCCCTATGCCAGGGCCAGCGCTCAGGTTTGTGGCACGCTGCCCTGACGCGCGCCGCGGGCCGCGGGCGCCGGGTGGCCGCCCGCGCCGTTCGGACTGAATGCCTCTTTGGTGATCTCGGCAAGTCCGGCAAGCGATCCAATCACGGCTGATGCTTCGAGCGGCATCATCAGGATTTTCTGGTTCGGCGACTTGGCGATCGCCTCCAGCGCCTTCACGTAGTTGTTGGCGACGAAGTAGTTGATCGCCTGCACGCTGCCCTTGGAGATGGCATCGCTCACCACCTCGGTGGCCTTGGCTTCGGCCTCGGCGAAGCGCTCGCGCGCCTCGGCGTCGCGGAACGCGGCCTCCTTGCGGCCCTGGGCGGCGAGCTTCACCGCCTCCATCTCGCCTTCCGCCTTGAGGATCGCGGCCTGCCGCAAGCCCTCGGCCTCGAGGATCTGCGCGCGTTTCTCGCGCTCGGCCTTCATTTGCCGGGCCATGCTGTCGACCAGGTCGCGCGGGGGCGCGATGTCCTTGATCTCGATGCGGGTGACCTTGACGCCCCATGCCTCGGTCGCCGCATCGACGACTTGCAGCAGCTTGGCGTTGATCTGGTCGCGGTTGGAAAGGAGCTCGTCGAGGTCCATCGAGCCCATGACGGTACGGATATTCGTCATCGTCAAGTTGACGATGGCGCCTTGCAGCTGCTCCACCTCGTAGGCGGCCTTGGCGGCGCTCAGCACCTGGTAGAAGTTCACCCCGTCCACCGTCACCATGGCGTTGTCGCGGGTGATGATGTCCTGCGAGGGGATGTCGATCACCTGCTCCTTCATGTTCATCTTGGCGCCAACGCGCTCCATGACGGGCACGAGGATGTGCAGGCCGGGGTTCAGGGTGCGCGTATAGCGGCCGAAGTTCTCGACCGTGTAGTTGTAGCCTTGCGGCACCATCTTGACCGTGGACCACAACGCCGCGACCGCCAGAACGATCAGCAGCACCGCGAAGGTCTCAAAGCCGAAAGGGTTCATGGGATTTCACCCGCTCCTTGAAAGTCATGCCTTCGATCTGGGCACAAGACTGAGGCGAGTTTTAGAGTGGGAATGTGAAATTACTGGTAAAGGACAAGTTGATGGAAGATGAATTGGTATACAATACACATAGCAAGTCTTGCCGGCGGGGAGGGGTCGGGGGTCAGGGTCACCAAAGCACGGACGCCGCTCGCGTCTTCACCCCACCCCTAACCCCTCCCCGTCAAGGGGAGGGGAATCCTGTCGAGCAAGCTTCACGGTGATCCAGCCTGCCAGCTCGCGCCGCACGATGTGCTCGATGACGCGCATGCCGGGCTGGCTGTCGTTGAGGCAGGGGACGCACGTGAACCGCTCCCCGCCGGCCGCGAGGAACGCGGCGCGGTTCTCCATGTCGAGCTCCTCCAGCGTCTCCAGGCAGTCGGCGGAGAAGCCCGGGGCGACGACGGCCAGCCGCTTTACGCCCGATCTGGCCAGACGCTCGACGGTCTCGATCGTGTAGGGCTGCAGCCACACCTCGTTGCCGAAGCGCGACTGGAAGGTGGTGTGCCAGCGCTCGCTGGCCCAGCCGAGCCGTTCGCGCAGGAGGCGTGCGGTCTTCTGGCACTGGCAGTGGTAGGGGTCGCCGCTTTCGAGGTAGCGCTGCGGCATGCCGTGAAAGGAGGCGATCAGCACCTCGGGCTCGAAGTCGAGTCCCGCCAGGTGATCGCGGATCGAGTCTGCCAGAGCATCGATATAGATGGGATCGTCGTAGTAGGGCGGCGCCACCCGCACTGCCGGCTGCCAGCGCATGCGCATGAGTGCGCGGAAGGCCTCGTCGCATGCCGTGGCCGTCGTGGCCGCGGCGTATTGCGGATAGAGCGGCACGATCAGGAGACGGTCGCAGCCTTCGCGCTGAAGCTGCGCGATCCGGCTGGCCATGCTCGGATTGGCGTAGCGCATGGCCCAGTCCACCACGATGCGCTCTTTGTCCAGCGCGGTGCCGAGCTTCTCGGCCTGCGCGCGCGTGATGGTCTTGAGAGGGCCCTCGTCGCGCTGCGTGTTCCAGATCTTGGCGTAGTCCCTGCCCCTGCGGCCCGGGCGCACGGTGAGGACGATCAGGTTGAGGATCGGCCACCATTTCCAGCGCGGCACCTCGATGACCCGCGGATCGGAGAGGAACTCCTTGAGGTAGCGCCGCATCGGCAGATAGCCGGTTGCATCGGGCGTGCCTAGATTCAACAGCAGAACGCCGATGCGGCCGCTCTTCACCGACGGATGGCCCGCCGGCAGGGCCTGCCCTTCGCGGTCAGGATCGCGCGCGTCCACCGCAGCCTCGCTGTCCCGGTCGGCGCTCGGGTCGCGCCCGCGCACGCGACGACGCCTGCTTGCCGCTCATGTGGCGCTTTCCGGCACACCGGCGCGACCGATACCCACATAGGTGAAGCCGCGTCCCGCCATGTCCTGCGGCCTGTATATGTTGCGCAGGTCGACGACGATGGGACGCTTGAGGAGCGATTTGACCCGATCGAGGTCGAGCGCGCGAAAGGCGTCCCACTCGGTGACGATGACGAGCGCGTCCGCCCCATCGATGCAGGCATAGGCATGCTCGGCGTACTCGACGTTTTCCAAGCCCGCGCGCGCCTGTTTCATGCCTTCCGGATCGTAGGCCCGCACTTTGGCGCCGGCATCCTGCAGAGCCGTGATGAGGGCGATGGAGGGCGCCTCGCGCATGTCGTCGGTGTTGGGCTTGAAGGTCAAGCCCAGCACGGCAATGGTGGCCCCGCGCACGCTGCCGCCGCACGCCGCGATCACCTTGCGCGCCATGGCTCGCTTGCGCTGGTCGTTGACGGCCGCAACCGTCTCCAGGATGCGCAAGGGCGTGCCGAAGTCGTGCGCCGTCTGCATCAGCGCAGTGAGGTCCTTGGGAAAGCACGATCCTCCGAACCCAGGCCCGGCGTTCAGGAATTTCCGCCCGATCCGGTTGTCGAGGCCGACGCCGAGGGCAACCTCCTGGACATCCGCCCCGGCCCGCTCGCACAGGTCCGCCATCTCGTTGATGAAGGTGACCTTCATCGCCAGGAAGGCGTTGGCCGCGTACTTGATGAGCTCCGCCGTGCGCCGGCCGGTGAACAGCAGCGGGGGCCGATTGAGATACAGCGGACGGTAGACATCCGACATGACTTGACGCGCGCGCTCATCGTCGGTGCCGATGACGATGCGATCCGGCCGCTTGAAGTCGCTGATGGCGGCGCCCTCGCGCAGGAACTCCGGGTTCGACACGACCGCGAACGCTGCCTCCGGCCGGGCCTCGGCAAGGATGCGCGCGACCTCGTCGCCCGTGCCGACGGGCACCGTCGACTTGGTCACCACCACCTTGTAGCCGTTCAGATGGGCCCCGATTTCGCGGGCAGCCTGAAACACGAAGGAGAGGTCGGCATGCCCGTCGCCGCGCCGCGACGGCGTCCCCACGGCGATGAAGATCGCATCCGCGGCCTCGGCCGGCGCGGCGAGCTTGGTGGTGAAGAACAAGCGCTCCTCGCGCGCATTCTTGGCAATGAGCTCCGCCAGCCCGGGCTCGAAGATCGGCATCTCGCCCCGCAGCAGCGCCGCCACCTTGTCGGGGTCCTTGTCGATGCAGGTCACGATGTGACCGAAGTCGGCCAAGCAGGCGCCTGACACCAAGCCGACATAGCCGGCACCGATCATTGCAATGCGCATGCGTGGCTTTTCCTAAGCAAGGGGCACTGGCGTCCGCGGACGACGGCAGACCTCGAGCTTCGCCGCAGCAAAGAGGCTGTCACATTCCGCCAACAGTTGCGTGCACACCCTCAAGGTGTCATGAGTTACAACGGAAACCGGCTGCCTTCGCCAACGAATTTCCGCTTTGGTTCACAGTCTTTATGCCGCCGGCTAGGATTGCCGGCAAGGGGATGGCG
>VBAB01000202.1 GCA_005888525.1 Alphaproteobacteria bacterium | reverse complement strand
ACGGACCGCAACAGGCTCGGAGACAGGGACTCGACCCAACGGGCGCAGCCCCTGAACCTCGAGCGGGCTCGCTCGTCGGCGTCAGGCGGCCGCTTTGGCCTCCTCGGCCTTGTGAAAGCGCATCATCGTGAAGAGACCCCAGGGACGCAGTCCGCGCTTCTCCACCAGCGTCAGGTCCTCGCACACGAGCACGCGCTCGATGTCGAACACGGGACGCCAGCCCAGCTTGTCGGCAAAAGGCGCCATGCGGCGCTCGACCCAGCCGCGCATACCTTCCCAGCCGGGCTTGCCTTCCTCGGCGCTGAAGTGATTGACGATGATCACCTCGCCACCCGGGCGGCACACGCGGGACAGCTCGCGCATGACCTTCTCGGGATCGGGCACGACCGTCATCACGTACATGGCGACGACCGTGTCGAAGGAGGCGGTGGGGAACTTCAGATCGCTCGCGTCCATCTCGTGCAGGCCGGTGACGTTGGCCAGGCGCTCGGTGGTGACGCGCTCGCGCGCCTTCTCCAGCATCTCGGGCGAGAGATCGATGCCGACGATCTCCAGATGCCGCGCGTAGGTGGGCAGCGACAGGCCGGTGCCGACCCCGACCTCGAGGACGCGGCCCTTGCTCTGGTTGATGATCTCCACCGAGTGCTTGCGCCCCTCGGCCGCGACCTTCCCGAAAGTGTGGTCGTAGACCGGCGCCCAGCGGCGGTAGGCGCTCTTCACGGCATGCTCGTCGATATGCGAGCTAGTCGAGCCATCCTTGAAACGCTTGAAGAACTTCGGCGTGTCTCGCACTTCGGAACGCGGCGTCGGCGTCATCGTCTGCTTTTCCTCCCTCCAATTACTGACCATCTACCCCGGCACGCAGGACGTGCCCGGCAGGTGCAGCGGCAATTTCCTCGGCGGCCTCGGACCTCGCGGACTGCTCGGCCCGGCTCAACGCCCGCGCAATCCAACCGCCACCCAGCATGCGCGCCTCGGGACCCGCATCCGCGTAGAACACGCAGGCCTGTCCCGCGGCGACCCCGTATTCGCCGTCACGCAGCAGGACCTTGGCGCCGTCAGCCGACGGGAACAAGGTCGCCGGCTGGGGGGGCGACGTCGATCGCACGCGCACTGCAACGGACATTCCCCCCGTCGGGATCGGCTCGTCACCGAGCCAGTTCACGTTCCTAAGGGCGATCCAGTGCGCATGCAAGCTCTCGCGAGGCCCGACCACGACCTGCCTGGTCGCGGCATCGAGGCGGACGACGTAGAGCGGGGCCGGGCCGGGGACGCCGAGACCGCGCCGCTGGCCGACCGTGTAGTTGATGATGCCGGCGTGCCGGCCGAGAACCCGGCCATCCACGTGCACGATGTCGCCGGACTCGGCGGCGCCCGGCTTGAGGCGCTCTATCACGTTGGTGTAGCGCCCCTTTGGCACAAAGCAGATGTCTTGGCTGTCGGATTTGTCGGCCACAGGCAGGGCCAGGCTGCGCGCCAGCGCGCGCACCTCCCCCTTGCGATAGGCGCCGAGGGGAAAACGCAGCCACTCGAGCTGCGCGCGCGTCGTGGCAAAGAGAAAGTAGCTCTGGTCGCGCTCCGTGTCGCGGGCCCGGTAGAGCTCGGGGCCGGCAATTCCTTGGCGAAGCTCGATATAATGCCCGGTGGCAAGCGCGTCCGCCTCGAGGTCACGTGCGGTCGCCAGCAACTCCTCGAACTTGATCTGCTGGTTGCAGACTACGCATGGAATGGGCGTCTCGCCGGCCGCATAGCTGTCAGCGAACGATTGCATGACTGTCGCTTTGAAGCGCTGTTCGTAGTCGAGGACGTAGTGCGCAATGCCGAGCCGGTCGGCGACGCGGCGGGCATCGTGGATGTCCTGTCCGGCGCAGCACGTACCGCGCCGTCCGACCGCCTCGCCATGGTCGTAAAGCTGCAGGGTGACGCCGATGACTTCGCACCCTTGTTGCTCGAGCAACGCAGCGACGATTGACGAATCGACGCCACCCGACATCGCCACGACGACCCGTCGCGGGCGGCAAGCAGACGCGCGCTTGCTGGAAGACGTTACCTTACGAGAGGCCATGGGCACGTGTTGGCTGACAGCGGATTAACCAAGATACCAGCACTCTGCCCTTCCCCGTCGGCGGCGGCAATATGGCCGCGAGTGGAGGCGCAATCAAGGCGAAAGCAGCGGCGTGCACAAGTTCGGGCCCAGACTCGGGCCTGGATGCCGCTCACCGGCCGAAGGAGACCGCATCCGCAAGGGTTGTACCGGTCCGGCACAGCTTTCGACCGGACGAGCAGCAGGAGGAGCCAAGTCATGAAGGGATGATCAGCTTTAACCTAGAAGGCTCCAGAATTAACCACTGGGGAAGCAAATAACGGGGCACGGGTTCTTGCAGTATTTACCGCGTCACTTAGGTCGCTTTTAATTGCGTTGGTCTAGTGTCGTGAGCAGGTCAGAAAAAGAGTAATGAGTATCATGACCGAACAACAGTACAGGGCGCGAGTGCGCTACGTCATCGGGCCGGACGGTAGTCCGCTGACGGTCGCCGATCTTCCGCCCAAGGACACCAAGCGCTGGGTCATACGGCGCAAAGCGGAGGTGGTGGCAGCCGTTCGCGGCGGTCTCCTGAGCCTCGAGGAGGCGTGCGAGCGCTACACGCTGACCGTGGACGAGTTCCTGTCCTGGCAGCGCTCGATCGACCGCTACGGCTTGCCCGGGCTGCGCGCAACGCGCATCCAGGACTATCGCGACTGAAGCGCATTGCTGCGGAGCAACATCGCCGGCCCATGCGCTTTTCCGCTAGCTGAATGATTGCACGGAGCGCCGGCTCACTTTGAGGCGCTGCTCAGCGCCCACCGCCGCGCGACGTCTTCGTCTTGGCGGCGGGTTGTAGCGGCTCCACGACTTGCGGCGGCGCCTGACATCCAGCACCGCCCTTCGCCCCACACCTCCACGTCCCACATGATCAACTCGGCCAGCGCCGACTACGGGGTGCAGCCTCGGCGTGGATCAAATGAGTCGCCTTCAGTGGACGGCTTGCAGCAAGCCAGCAGCGAGCGCACTGCGGGGCGGGAGAATCACACGTGCGTGGCGCAACGCGCTTGGGTGGGCGAGAATTTCCGCGCCGCACAGTCAGCAAGCAATGGCAGATGTCGAAATAGTTCAGCCAGCGCATCAATCGCGCGTTTGCAATCAGCCGATCACGGCACTGTTGGGATCGCTCTTGCGCAGTTGCCGGTCGGAGTCGCGGCTCTCGATGGGCTCGAGCTTTCTCAGCTCCGTCACCGCGTCCTCATGCTGTTGCCTGGCGGCATCGAGTTTCAATCTCAGATCGACGACGGAGGTCAGCAGGTTTGTGCGGCGCAACGCGGCTGCCTTGGCGAAGGTCGAGTAGGCGAAATGCGCGGCATCCTTGACGCCGGTGCGCTCCTCCTCGGCAGCAATCTGGCGCGCGAGATCCGCAGCCATCTGCTCAAAATCGAAAATCATTGTTTCGATCGAGGCAACCTTGCGGGCCTTCTCGCTCGCTTCGAACCGCTTCGACCGCAGGGCGGTGTCACGTGGTTTCATTGTTCGATACCCCCAACGTCTTCGAACGTGTCATGTCCAGGCTCATGCGTCCCATAAACCCATCTGACAGTTGGCTACGCCAAATTAAGCAAGCGACGTGCCAGTCGAGTACTCGGCATGCTGCGCTCGCTTGCGGATCAGACAGCGCCGACTGCCCCACGCAAGGTTGCAGTCGGTGCTCCAGCCAACCCGGCTAACTTTATATAAAGCCATTAAGTTGCGGTAAAGCAACGCGTAAAAGGCTTCTTGTCGGACAGAACCCGCCAGTGCCAGTTTTTGCCGGAACCCCTCTAGGGGCCGAGTCGCAAATCAGTTAGAGACTAGCGGGGGCATGCTGGCGCATGGCGAGGTGGTTGGCCAGGGATGCCGGGACTGGGGGAAGCCACGTGGCTTTCTGGGACGAGTGTGCTCCGGGTCGTTTTGGCGACACCGGCGAGTGGAAGCTGTGCAAGGCGGCACGAGTAGACGGGTAGCTGTGCGAGAACGCGCGTATTTGTAAGGCAAAATTAGGTTTTGTTAACCTCTGGCGACTAACTTGCTAACAACGGCTTAGCGGCTAGATCCAGCGGCGGTAGCTCCTCAAACATCGGGCAGCGGGTCCCAAACGGGGCTTGGAAGAGAGGAAAACTATGCGAGTCCTTTTGATCGAGGACGATAGCGCAACGGCGCAGAGCATCGAGCTAATGCTCCAGTCCGAGGGCTTCAACGTATACACCACCGATCTTGGTGAGGAGGGCGTTGATCTTGGCAAACTCTACGACTACGACATCATCCTTCTCGACCTCAACTTGCCGGACATGAGCGGGTACGAGGTCCTCAAGACCCTCCGCGTCAGCAAGGTGCAGACACCGATTCTTATCCTTTCCGGCCTCGCCGGCATCGAGGACAAGGTGCGCGGCCTGGGCTTCGGCGCCGACGATTACATGACCAAGCCGTTCCACAAGGACGAGCTGGTGGCCCGCATCCACGCCGTGGTCCGCCGGTCCAAGGGTCACGTGAACCTCGACACCAAGACGGTGGAGGTCAACAACCAGCGCGTGCACCTGACCAGCAAGGAATACCAGATGCTGGAGCTGCTCTCCCTCCGCAAGGGCACCACGCTGACCAAGGAGATGTTTCTCAACCACCTTTACGGCGGTATGGACGAGCCCGAGCTCAAGATCATCGACGTCTTCATCTGCAAGCTCAGAAAGAAGCTGCAGGCGGCTACCGGCGGCCAGCACTACATCGAGACCGTGTGGGGCCGCGGCTACGTCTTGCGCGATCCCACCGACGCACACGTGGCGGCCTGAGACTGCCGCAAGCTGCCACGTAGCTTCGATTCGACTCGCTTTACCCGAGGGAGCCTGGCCAGGCTCCCTTTTTCGTTGGCCGACGACTGTTGCTTGCGAACTGCGCCGCGGGCATGGTGCTGTGCGCGGGGCAGTTCCATCG
>VBAB01000201.1 GCA_005888525.1 Alphaproteobacteria bacterium | reverse complement strand
CGCGATCTGGGCATTGAGGTCGCCGCGGCGCTCCGCCGGCAGGCGCATGTTGAGGAGCAGCAGATCGAACAGCTCGGCGTCGAGCTCGCCGCGGCGATAGAGCCGCATAACCGGGATGCGCAGGCCCTCCTGGTAGATCTCCGACATGCCCCCCGACATGGAGCCGCGCGCGGCCCCGCCCACGTCGGCGTGGTGGGCGAGATTGGACACGAACGCCATCAGCCGGCCGTCGGCGAATACCGGCATCGCCATGTTGATGTCGGGGAGATGAGTTCCGCCGGCCACATGCGGATCGTTGGCAATGAAGAGATCGCCTTCGGCGATGTCGTCGCCGTAGCGAGCGACCAATATGCGCATCAGATCGAGCAAGGAGGCCAGGTGGATCGGCAGCGACATCTCGGCCTGGGCGATCAGCCGCCCTCGAGCGTCGGCAATGGCGGTGGAGTGGTCGTGGCGCTCCTTGATGTTGGTCGAGAAGGCGCTTTTCTGGATGGTGATCCAGGACTCGTCGTTGATCGACTTGAGCCCATTCCAGATGATCTCCAGGGTGATCGGATCGAGCGGGGGCGGCTGGGGGCTCATGCATCGACCTCGATCAGCAGGCTGCCGCTCTCGGCGACCGACAGGCGGCAGCCCGGCGGCACGAGCGTGGTGGCGTCGAACTGCGTGACGACCAGCGGACCTGCGAGCCTTGTCCCCGGCGCCAGCGCGCTGCGGTCGATGAACCTGGTGTCGGTCGGCCGGTCCGCGGCGAACCACACAGGCCGCGTGTTGCTCGACGCCGGCGCAGGCGTAGACCGCCTGGATGCGCCGGCGCCGTTCCCCGTGCTTGCACGTCCCTTGCGCGCGCTCAGCCGCACATTGATGATCTCGATGGGCGCCGATGGATCATGGTGACCGTATTTGCGCTGATGCGCCTCGAGAAACGCGCTCTTCAGCCAAGACGTGGGCGGAAGTCCCTCGCCGTGCGGCACCGGGATCGCCAGCTCGAAGTTCTGGCCGACGTAGCGCATGTCGATGGAGATATCCTGGCGGTTCTCCGAGCCGACGCGGCTCTCGCGGGCATACCATCGCCCGGCTGCGGCGAGCAGCTCGGAGAAGCGTGCCGCGACGGGTGCAAGATCGCCGTCGAGGGGCACGCGGCAGGTGGCAACGAAGCTCTCCTCCAGCTCGGCGGCCGCGACTCCCTCGGCACAGAGGATGCCGGGCGCCGCCGGCACGAGGATGACGCGAATGCCGAGCTCGCGCGCGATCTCCACGGCATGCAGCGCGCCCGCGCCGCCGAAGGGCATCAGGGTCAAGAGGCGCGGATCGTGGCCGCGCTCGATCGACACCACGCGGATGGCGCGCATCATGTTGGCATTGACGATGCGGACGATGCCGAGCGCCGTCTCGCGCAAGGAGAGGCCCAGTCGCGCCGCGAGCGGTGCAATGGCCTCCTCGGCGAGGCGCGGGTCGAGGCGCATGCCGCCACCGATCAGCTCCTCGGGCAGCCGCCCCAGCACGAGGTTGGCGTCCGAGACCGTCGCCTCCCGGCCGCCCTTGCCGTAGCAGGCGGGCCCAGGGTCGGCGCCGGTGCTCATAGGTCCCACGCGCATGAGGCCGTCGCGGCCGATGTGAGCGATCGATCCGCCGCCGGCACCGACGGTGTGGATATCGATGGACGGGAGCCGCACGGGGAAGCCGGCAACGCTGCGGCCGAACGCCATCTCCGCCTTGCCGTCGCGCACCAGGCAGACGTCCGTCGAGGTGCCACCCATGTCGAACGTGATGAGATCCCGGTGGCCGGAGCGCGCACCGGCAGCTACGGCACCTACGACCCCGGCGGCGGGCCCCGAGAGCGCGGTGCGGATCGGCATTTCGCCGGCCCGGCCGACCGACATGAGCCCTCCCGAGGACTGGCAGATGCCGATGCGGGCGCCCGGCGCCTGCTGATCGACCGCCGCCGCGAGCCTGGTCATGTATCGGCCGGCGACCGGCTGCAGGAAGGCGTTGAGCACGGTGGTGGAAAGCCGCTCGTACTCGCGGAACTCGGGCTGGACCTCGCAGGAGAGCGACACGTCGGTGCCGGGCAGCGCCGCCCGCAGCGCCTCACCCATGCGCCGCTCGTGCGCCGGATTGAGGAACGAGAAGAGGAAACAGACAGCCACGCTCTCTGCCCCGCTCGCTTTCACGTCGGCTACGGCTCGCGCCATGTCGGTATCACCAAGCGCCCGGATGACCTCGCCGGCTGGGCCGATGCGCTCGGCGACCTCGAAACGGTACTCGCGCGGCACGAGCGCCTCAGGGTGGTCGGCCTTCAAATCGTAGATCTTGGGCCGCGTCTGGCGGCCGATCTCCAGCAGGTCCTTGAAGCCGGCGGTGGTGACGAGCGCGACCTTGCCGCCGCGCCGCTGGATCAAGGCGTTGGTCGCCACCGTGGTGCCGTGGGCGAGAAAGGCGAGGCCGCCCTTGGGCACAAGCGCGCGCAGCCCCTGCAGGATCGCGCGCGAGGGATCGTCGGGCGTGGAGGCAACCTTGTGCGTGCGCGCCTCGCCGGTCTCCTCGTCCACCAGGAAGAAGTCGGTGAAGGTGCCGCCGACGTCCACTCCGAGGGTCGCGCTCATCCGTTGCCCATGATGTAGTCGGGTAGCCAGAGCGCGACATCTGGTAGCGCCAAGAGCAGCCCCATCAAGCGCCACCATGCCGATCACGAACCGTAGCGGACCCCGAACGACGGCGGCAATGGGCCCGCGCCAGCGCAGGCTCTACACCACGGCGAGGTCGAGGCCAACCGGCCAGTGACACGTCGCGCGATCAGGAGCATCAGAACGCGCCAGTGGCCGTTCTTGCGTGCTATTTGATAGGCTGCACAATGGTTCATTGCCACGCCGCAATTTGGCGCCATAGTTGCGATGTCGTCCGACGGATGAAATTGAATTTGCAGGGTAGTGCGGGGCTCATGCGGAAGTCTTCCCTCACGCTGGCCGCTGTGGCGCTGATCGTCCTGTCGGCGAGAGTCGATAGCGCCGTGGCGCAGGGGGTCTCTGGAGACAGGATCGACAAGGTCTCCAATCACAGGCTTACGGGCAACTCGTTCGCCAGCCTGAGAGGAGTGAGCTACTCGCAGTGCGAGAGGCGCTGCCTGGCCGCGCCGCAATGCAAGGCACTCGAGCTTATCCGTGGGGGCGGTGCCACGGGCCTGTGCCGGCTGTTCAGCTCTGTCGGCGCCGCACATGTCTCGCAGAACGCGGACATCGGCTATAAGCGGCCAGGGACGGTCACGGACAAAGCGCTGCCGCCTGCGGCCAAGCCGGCGCCGAAAGTGACGGCAATTCCTCCGCACGCGCCGCCTAAGCCAGAGCCACATGTGACGCCGGCTCCACCCCATGGGGCTGGGTCCGGACCGAAGATGGCCCCGCCGCATGGACCGGGGCCCGGGCCCGCGCCGAAGATAACGTCGGTCCCATCGCCCCCGCCGCACAAGGACGAGCCAAAGGCGAAGACGTACGCCATGAAGAAGACGGTGCCACCGCCGCCTTCCCCACCACCGGTGACGGCGTCGCCACCCTCGCCGCCCCCGCCACCGTCGGTCGCTACATCCCCCCCACCGCCGCCGCCGTCACCGCCGGTCGTGGCGTCCCCGCCACCGCCCTCCTCGGGCCCCTCGCCGACGCCGCGCAGCGCGGGTGCGCCGGAAGAGAGCGCAAAAGGGCCGACCGCGGCTCCGGAGAGTGCGAGAAAGGAGGAGACCGAGCGAGGGCCCACCACCCGATCTGCGGCGCCGACGGCAACACCGGCTCCAACGAAATCGGACGTTCCGGCCACCGGGGTTGCGCCATCGCCCGATTGGGATGTGGTTCCGGTCTTCTACGGCACGGACCGCAAGCGTCAAGATCAGGCCAAGCGCATTGGGTTCGGCACGGACCGCGGGCGCAGGCTCGAGGTTGGCCGGGCGCTGGTTACGGTTCCCAAGGCGCACCAGGTGCCGAACGTCGAGCGGCCGTGGGCGATCAAGGTCCCCTACACGAGCATCGTCATCTATCAGCAAGACGAGGACCCGAAGAGGCACTTCACGATTCAGGAGATCAAGGCGCTATCCAAGGAGGAGCTTCTGGCGCTCATCCGCGAGCGGTTGCGTGCTTCGCGAAGCTTCCAGGACCAGGCCCTCGTCTTCATCCACGGCTACAACAACGGCTTCGACTATGCGCTCTTTCGCACTGCGCAGATCGCTTACGACCTCAAGTACGATGGCGCGCCGTTCCTCTACAGCTGGCCGTCAGGCGCGGGCATCGCGGGCTATCCCTACGATCGCGAGAGCGCGCAGCAGGCGGAGCCGTATCTCCAGCAGTTCCTGCTGATGGTGCTGAAGGAAACCGGCGCGAAGAACGTCAGCATTATCGCCCACAGCATGGGCAACCAGCTCCTGTTGCAGGTCCTGCGCAATCTCGATCGCAACAGTCCCGAAGTGGCGCGCATCAGTCAGATCATTCTTGCCGCACCCGACGTCGATCGCGACAGCTTTCAGTTCCTGGCCAGTCAGATCCGCGGCGTAGGCCACAATGACATGGCGCTGGGCATTTCGCGGCGCTTTGCCGGCGGTGTTCCGCGAGCCGGCGACGTTCCCTTCGGTGTCGGGCCGATCGTCGTCGGCGGCGTCGACACGATCGATGTTTCGGCGCTCTCGACGGAATATCTGGCCCTGAACCATTCGAGCTATGCCGAGAAGACGGGGCTGCTCAAGGACATCGAATTGGTGCTGCGAACCGGAACGCGGCCTCCCGAGATTCGCCTGCCGCTGCTCGAGCGCATCAAGGGCGGCCAGGGCGATTACTGGCGCTATCCGAAGTAGGTGCCGGCGGCAATCGTTCGCCGTCCTGCTCCCTGCCTTCTGCTCTCGCAGATCCATAGGGCTACTCAGCGGTTGCCAGCTGGCGTGACGGCACGGTCGCCCCGCCGGGGAGCGCCCAACCCTTCAGCAGGGCGTAGATGGCCGGGATGACGATGAGGGTGAGCAGCGTCGAGGACACCATGCCGCCGATCATCGGCACGGCAATGCGCTGCATGACCTCCGAGCCGGTGCCCGTGCTCCACATGATGGGCAGCAGTCCGGCCATGATGGCCACCACCGTCATCATCTTCGGCCGCACGCGCTCGACTGCGCCGACCATGATGGCCTCGTAAAGGTTCTCGCGCGCGTAAGACCGCCCTTCAGCAGCGCACCGCGCGCGAGCCTCCACCACCGCATGGTCGAGGTAGATGAGCATGACCACGCCGGTTTCGGCGGCGACGCCGGCCAGGGCGATG
>VBAB01000200.1 GCA_005888525.1 Alphaproteobacteria bacterium | reverse complement strand
TTGCCTGCACGAGACCGTGGATCGTCGCCAGAGTGCCCGAGACGATCCGCTCGTCGGGGCGCGTGGCGTTGAAGACGGCGCACATCGGCAGCTCGGGATCGGCGCCTTGCGCCAGCAGGCGCTCGGTCAAGGCGCCCAACGTACCCAGCGGCATGTAGACGGCCGTGGTGGCGGCGGGGTCGGCCAACGCGGCGAGGTCGAGGTCGTCGGGCAGCCGGCCGTCGTGGGCGTGGCCCGTGACGTACTGCACGCGGCGCGCGCTGCCGCGCTGGGTGAGAGAGACCTCGAGGCTCGCCGCCGCGCCCTGCGCCGCCGTGATGCCGGGGATCACGTCGATCGAGATGCCGGCCTGTCGCAACGCCGCGATCTCCTCGCCGGCGCGGCCGAAGATCATGGGGTCGCCGGCCTTCAGACGCACCACGCGCTTGCCCCCCTTGGCGAGCTGGATCATCAGCGTGTTGATGTCGTCCTGCCGGCAGGAGGGGCGATGGCCGGTCTTGCCCACCAGCATGCGCTTGGCCTCGCGGCGAGCGAAGTCGAGGATTTCCGGCGCCACCAGGTCGTCGTAGAGGATGATGTCGGCCGAGCGCAGTGCGCGCACGGCTGCGAGCGTGAGCAGCTCCGGATTGCCGGGGCCAGCGCCGACCAGCGAGACGTGGCCCACCGCATGCCCTTGCCCGCTGCCGTCGCGGGTCTCCCCGAGAAGCCGGTCGCGGTCCTGCCGGCTCGGCGCGCGATCCGGTTCGTGCAGTGCCAGCGTCGCAAACCTCTCCCAGAAGCGCCGGCGCGCGGCCGATCCCAGTTTCAGATTTTGCAACTCGCTCCGCCAACTCTTGGCGGCCTCCACCCAACGTGCGAAGCCGGCGGGCAGCAGCGCCTCGATGCGCGAGCGGACGGCCTGGCCGAACACGGGCGCCGCACCGTCGGTGGAGATGCCGATGACCAGCGGCGAGCGGTTGACGACCGCGCCGAACCGGAACGTGCAGTAGGCCGGCCTGTCGATCACGTTGACGGGCACGCCCGCCTGAAGGGCAGCCGCGAAGATGCGGCGCGCCTCGTCCTCGTCCTCCACCGCGCCGACAACCAGCTCGGCTCCTGCGAACCGCGCCGCCTCCCATGCCCGGCGTTCCAGCACGACGGACCCTCCGGGAGGCCCGGCGGCGAGCGCCTCCATCTCGGCGCAGGGATCGGGAGCCCACACCTCCACGGTCGCGCCCGCCGCCGCAAGCAGCTCGGCCTTCCAGGCCGCCGCCTCGTTGCCGCCGGCGATGACGACGCGCTTGCCGTCGAGCTTGAAGAACAATGGCAGGGTTGCGAGCCGAGCCATGCGGGGCGGACGCGCCGGCTGCGGCATTCTCGGCGGCGAGGTCTCACGCCGGCTCATGAGCGGACTCCGCGGCGGACTTGGGTGTTGGCGCTTTCGCCGCGAGCAGGCGGTGAAGCTCCGGCACGCAGCTGCCGCAATTGGTGCCGGCGCCGAGACGCGCTCCGATCTTCTCGATCGTGCGGCTGCCCTCCGCAATGGCGGCAGCGATGCGCGCGGCGCCGACCTGGAAGCAGACGCAGACGACGGGGCCTTCCTCGCTGCCCCCCTGGATCGGCCGGCCGGCCAGCAGCGCGCGGCGCTCGGCAACAGGAATCACCGTGCGCTCGAACTGCGACTTGAGCCATTCGGGGGCGGGCAGCGTGGGCGTCGGGCCGACGAAGATCATGGCCTCGAGCCGCCCGTCGCGGAGCACGGCCGCGCGATAGGCTCCTGCCGCGGCGTCGGCGAACGTGAGGGTGTCGCCCTCGGGCAGCATGGTGTGCTGCCAGGGCAGCCAGCCGCCCCCCGGTGCATCGAGGGCGAAGTGCAGGATGTGTCCGAACGAGGTCCGCGCCGCCGCCCAATAAGCGAGACCGCTACGCCTTACCGGCTGGCGCGAGAGGGCCAGGCCGTAGTGGCTGACGGCGAGCGGGGCGATGCGTGCCGGCGTCGCCTTGGCCTCGGGCTGGCCCGAGTGCGGATCGGTCGCCGGCTGCACGAGCGCGCCGATGCGCCCGCCCGAGCTGTTCTCGGCCGACCAGTGGATCGGCACGAACAGCGTGCCCCGCTGCTGCCCGCGGTTGACCAGCACGCGCACGACGGCCGCGCCGTACGTCGTCGAGACGCGCGCCAGCGCACCCTGCACGAGCCCCATGCTCGCGGCATCGTCGGGGTGGATCTCCGCGAACGGCTCGGACAGGTGCGCGGTCAAGCGCGGGGAGAGCCCCGTGCGCGTCATGGTATGCCACTGGTCGCGAATGCGGCCGGTGTTGAGCACGAACGGCCGCGCCCGCGAAACGGCGGCGGAGAGGCGCGGCTCGGCGATGGCCACGAAGCGCGCCTTGCGGTCCGGGGTGAAGAAGCGGCCATCCCCGAGCAGGCGCTCAGTCGGTCCTTCTCCGGCGCGACAGGGCCATTGAAACGGCATCAGCTGGTCGAACGCCTCTCGGCTGAGGCCGGATCGGCCGGAGATGTCGAAGGCGCGGCTGCCGCCGTTCTCGAAGCCGGAGAGGCGCGCATGCTCCTCGAAGATGTCGGCGGCGCAGCGGTAGGCGAACGCTTGGCCGTGGCCGAGGCGCCGCGCCACCTGGCTCAGCATCCACCAGTCGGGCCTGGCGCGCTCGGGAGGCCGCAGGAACGCACGCTGGCGCGAGATGCACCGCTCCGAGTTGGTGACGGTGCCGTCCTTCTCGCCCCACGCCGCCGCGGGCAAGGCGATATGCGCGAGGCTCACGGTGTCGTTGGACGCGACATTGTCGGCGACGACCAGCAGCTGGAGGCGCGACAGCGCCGCACGCACCGCATCGGCGCGCGGCAGCGACACGGCCGGGTTGGTGCCCATGATCCAGACCGCCTTGATGCGCCCGTCGGCTACCGCGTCGAACATGTCGACGGCCTTGAGGCCTTCGCCGCCGACGAGGCTCGGCGCGTTCCAGAAGCGCCGCACGCGGTCACGCTCGGGGGCGGAGAAGCCCATGTGCGCGGCCAGCATGTTGGCGAGCCCGCCGACCTCGCGGCCGCCCATGGCGTTGGGCTGTCCCGTCAGCGAGAGCGGGCCGGAGCCCGGCTTGCCGATGCGGCCGGTGGCCAGGTGGCAGTTGATGATGGCATTGACCTTGTCGGTGCCCTGCGCCGACTGGTTGACGCCCTGGCTGTAGCAAGAGACGACGCGCGGCGTAGAGGCGAACCAGTCATAGAAGCGATCGACATCGCGCGCGTCGAGGCCGGTTGCGGCAGCGATGGCCGCGATGTCCGGCGCAATGCCGCGCGCGGCCCACAGCGCTGCAAAGAACCCCTGCGTATGCGCATTGATGAATTCGGTATCGATCAGCCGATGCTCGGCGAGCCACACCAGCAGGCCCGACCACAGCACGCCGTCGGTGCCGGACCTGATCGACAGCTGCAGGTCGACGCCTTCGCTGGTCGCCGTGCGGCGCGGGTCGATATTGACGACGCGCATGCCGCGTTCGCCGCGCGCGGTCTGGATGCGCTGGTACAGGATCGGGTGGCACCAGGCGGCATTGGAGCCCGCCAGCACCACGAGATCGGCGAGCTCCAGGTCGTCGTAGCACTGCGGCACCACGTCGGCCCCGAACGCCCGGCGATGGCCGGCAACCGACGAGGCCATGCACAGCCGCGAGTTGGTGTCGACGTGCGGCGTGCCGATGAAGCCCTTGGCCAG
>VBAB01000199.1 GCA_005888525.1 Alphaproteobacteria bacterium | reverse complement strand
TCGGCAGCCCGCAGGAGCGTCAGATGGCCGGGCTTCTGCTCGGCCACGATGACATCGCCATTGGGCAACACGAGCAGGCGGCGCGGATGCTCGAGCTTCGCAAACAGCGTGGCGCTAAATCCCTCCGGCACCTTCGGCGTCTGACCGTCGAAGGGGATGGTGAGCGGGCCATTGCTGACGGCCTTGGTGGCTTTGGGTTGCGGCAGCTCGTCCGGACTGATCCTGAACGTCTTCCCAATCTCCTGGTCCTCGGAAACGACGCCCGCGCGCGCCGGGATCTTCTCTTCGGTAGCGCTCCTTCGCTGCGCGCTCAGCGGCAATGCTACGATGCAGACTCCGCCAAATGCGATGACTGCGAGGGCGATGCGGGAAGACATTACACGCTCTCCGTTGTGGCGCGGCGACCCCCGCGGTCTCGTCAGCCCTTGGGAACAACCCCGCACGCGATGCGCCCCTTGCCGCCACCGTTCTCTGGTTGATCTGTGTAATTGTCGCCGCCTTCGTGGATGACAAGCGCGCGACCGCTGACATCCTCCAGCTTCAGGCGCGGCGCAGTGACGGTCTGGTTGATGCCCTTGGCATCGGATTTGAGGACGGGCAGGTCGCCTTTGTGGCCCGCACGCGTTGGACCCTTGTGGGATTTCTTGGCCTCCGGGTCGTAGTGGGGGCCTGCGGCTCCGGCAGCTTCCATCTTGCCATCCTTGGTGGCAGCTTTGCAGTCGCCCTTCTCGTGGACGTGGAAGCCGTGCTGACCTGGCCCGACGCCTGTGACCGCAACCTTGAACGAAACACCCTGTTTGCCGCCGGTGACCGTCACGGTGCCGATTTTTTCGCCGACACCCGACTCCGAGACCTTGTTGATGTCCACGGTCATCTGCTGGGCAAGGGCGACGGTGGCAGCACACATGACAGCGCCCGCCCCGGCGAGCAGTCGCAGAGACTGGTTCATGGGAGGTCTCCGGAAGCGAGGCTCCAATGTTCTCTCCGCCGTTCGTGCAACGGCGAAGCTCTATTCACCGAACAAACGCAGGCAACGCCAGTCGAGTTCCTGGTGATTGCTCTTCGGCCTTTAGGCTTGTTCCTTTCCGATCTCGTATAGCGATCAACGAGCACGCGAAAGGCGGGATCGCCGCGCTCGCAGCATTGCTCTGGAGCTATCGGAGATTCTCCTTCTGGTGTTCGCTTCCGCTCTGCTGGCCGTCATCTTGCGCTCGGTTGCAGCGCGCATGTCCCAAAGCGCGGCGCCGACGGCAGTTGCTGGAGCTAAAGAAGATTCCAGCTCCATGTTGTCTTCAAACCTCGAGCGCAGTTTTCAACTACCTCAGGCAGCTGAGAATTGTCGTCTTGGGCCAGCGGGCAGAGCCGTCGCTGGTGCGTGTTGCAGTGCCCACTGCAACTGCCATCGGTGCCAAGTCGTTGTCCGTCATTGGCCGATGGAGCCGGAAGATGGACAAAGCGCAAACACGCTGGCAGGTCGATTGGAAGCGGGTGGGCGAATACTTGCTCGGGCGCAGTACCCTGATCGGCATTGCCGCTTTGATGCTGCTGCTGATTTCAGGGTACGCCACGTGGCATGGGATGCGCGACTTCATCATCGGCGTGTCCGGCTCTGCCAACCACGACAGCGGAAGCGGGCTGTCCATCCCGAATGATCTGCTCGTGGTCATCGTCGTCGTCGCTCTGACCTTTCTGATGTGGCTCGCGCTGCGTGAGACCTTCGGGGCGCACCGGCGCCTGACCGAACGGTTGATCACCATTCCGCTCTATTTGTTTCTGGCGTTGTGGTCGATCGGGTTCGGCTACGGGTTTTGGTGGAGCCTCATTGCCGGTGAAGAGGCCACACGCTCGGGTCTTGCAGGGCTCCAAGAAGACGCGCGCGATGCAAGTTCGGCGATCGCAGCACGGCTAGATGCGGTACGCGCGCAGCTGGACAGCGTGGTCAGCTGGTCCGAAAGCCAGATGGCACGTGAGGAGATCAGCGGCGGCAGCTGCGGGACGGCCTCGGGTGCCGGCCGGGGCCCGCTTTATAGCGCGCGTCGCAGCGTGAAGGATTCCGTAATGACGCTGAGGGACGGGATGGTGCGGAGCTGGCTGGGGCCCGTGCAAGCCGAGGTGGACCGTCTCAGACAAAGTGCCGCCGCAGGAGAGGGCAGCAATCTGCTCGAGCGGCAGCGGCAGTTTGAGGCACGGGCGGGTGCGATCCGGGGAGAAGCCCGCAGCATCGCGTCGCGCAGCAACGAGCTCGGCAAATCGACCGCCACCGAGATGCGTGCGCTCGCGAGCTCTGTAGCAATTGCGCCCGGGCAAGCCGGGTTTTCCTGCTTTGACCCCACCCTGGCCGAGCGCCTCACGCAGGCCGCCGCGCAGGCCGACCGGCCGGCAGAACTGACGTTGCGGGAAGCGTCGTTCAATGAAGGACCGGCGGGCGTGGCCAACGCGGTAAAGAAGCTTTGGGCGAATGTAGGGTCTTATCTCTCGGGCGCGGTTCGGTACGTCTTGTCTGCTGGACGGGCGACCGCGGATACCAAGACCGGTGAGCCGATCTCCGGCCGCGACCTTATTGCGCTGCTTGCGACCATTGGCGTGGACTTGGGATTGCTCGCGATGGCGGCACTCAATCCGCCGCCTGCGGCACCCGGACGGCGGGATGGGCTCGCCCGCTCGCACGCGCGCCTTCGCCTGCCGAGCACCGCAGTGATCCAGCAGCTCAGCACGGCGTTTGAAACGGCCATTGCCAAGGCTCCTGAGGCGAATCTCGATTGGGTGCGGCGCCATTTCATTCATCACGACGCCTGCTCCTATTTCGTCACGCCGAACCTCTATAGTGTCGACAACGCGGATGAGCGGGAGGAATTGCGGGCTTTGGCCATCAATCAATTAGCGGGTGTGCTGGCCGACCTGAATCTTATTCGCCCCTTGACGAACTCGGAATTGAAGCGCTTCGCGCGCGATGAAACGCGCACAAGCTACGGCGATCTTGCGGCGCTGAGACGGCAGCATGCGGGGGCAAGAACCGCGTTTGAGCGAAGAGCACTGCCCTGGAAAATGTGGGCACGGCAAGCCGGAGCCGGCGACAATGAGGATCAGCTTCGCAACCACGGTCTGTTGTCAAAGGCGCAGCGGGCACTGGACATCGCCGGGTGGAGCGTGACCGCGCAACGCGACCTCGAAGTGTTCCGTCTGGTCGACTGCGAAGGACTGACGCCGCTTCTCGCTTTGTTTAATGCGGCGACTCTGGCCAAAGGCGTTGAATCGATCGAAGCTGCGCGACTGGAGCAGGAGCGCCTCGCGGAGGGTCGACGATTGCAGATAGCGGATCAGCGCGGCTGAGCTCCTGCTGCCAAGAGTGGAGGATAGGGCAGCATGGACATTCTCGGTTGGCTGTGGTGGCTGGTTTCCACGCTCTTCACCGCTATCTTGTCCGTGCTCTGGTTTTTGATCAGTGGCTGGGTGTCGGCCCTCCTGCAGATCGCTTTGCTGGTGGTAGTGATCTATTTCCTCAAATACGGCTGGCAGCGGGCTCCAGCGGAAATCTGGAGGCGGAGCCGTTCATTCGCCGGCTTTTTCGTCGGCTGGATCAGAGCAGCTGACCCGGGCCTCTCGAGCCGAGAGGCCGCGCAAGCCGTACGCGTGGTGAAGGTGAAGGAATTCGGCGACGTGAACATTTCAACGCTGTTGTCGCTGCTGATGCTTGTAGGCTTGATTCTGGCTGCGCGGATATGAACTGATGATGGGCTGGCTGCAATGGACCGCTGTTCGCGCTCCCATCCTTCCGGGGCTTCCACGCTTCCGCCTCACGCTGAATTCTGGGCAAGTGATTCCATCGGAAGCGATCCTGCTCTAGACGATGGGCTGCAGCAGGCCCAAGAATGGCGGCAAATCGAGGAGGATGCCAGCATGGCTTCGCGCCCCCGCCGCCGCATTCTGGTCGTGAACCCCAATTCCAACGAGATCGTGACCAAGGGTCTCGCCGATGCGCTG
>VBAB01000198.1:839-5018 GCA_005888525.1 Alphaproteobacteria bacterium | reverse complement strand
GTGATCGAGCGCTCCTCGTCCGCCAGCAGGCGCGCAGCGCGGCGCAGACGGGCGCGAAGGAGGTATTGGTGCGGGGTAACGCCCAGCACGTCGCGGAACAGCCGCAGGAAGTGGAACGGGCTCAGCCCCGCCTCCCCCGCCGCGCTGTCGAGGCCGATGGGCTCATGGGCATTTGCGTCCATCCACATGGCCGTCTCCACGGCCCGGCGACGGTCGCGCGCGGCGGCCTTGGTCGCCTTCGCGCTCTCGCCGGAGACGACCTCCGCGCAGCGCGCCACCAGCATCAGGCCGACCTCGTCGAGCCCGACATCGCTTCTGCCCTCGGCTGCCGCCTGCGCCAACTCGCCCAGCACCACCAACTCGGGAACCGGCGGCAGGCCGCCGGAATGCCACGAACGCGGCCTGACACCCGTGGTCTCCGCCACGTCGGGCGTGAGCTGGATGGACAGGCACTCGTCCCCGCAGACGTGGTGGTCGTGCGTGCAGATATATTCATCGCCGGGCCGGCCAATCAGGAGGGAGCCGGCGACCAGCTCGAAGACGCGCCCGCGTGTCTCGTAACCAAAGCTGCCTTTGCGCACGTAGGCAACGGAGAAGCGGTCGTGCAGCTCCGCAAACGGCCGATCGCCCGGTCCGGCGCTGCACCGATAATCGTAGACCTCGATGGCCTCGCGCTGCAGGACTGCTGTGGCGCCCATGCGCTATTCTCGCCTACCTGCCCGGCAACATCGAGCGCCCGGACACAAGTCTCCTGACACGGTAAGGCAGTAACGCATCAGCAACGAGGCTGATCCACAGCCAGCGCCGACGCCTTTATATTTGTAGGATTTTTATTGTCCCAGTTGGCGTGCCGGGCTAACGTGCGTGCGGGGTTGAGGCATAGTCATGTCGTTTTGGTTTCGCATTGTTCCCGTTGCGGCAACGCTCGCAGTAAGCGTGGTGTCAGGAACCTACTACACGGTCAGGCTCGCGCATGAGTGCGCGGGCGTGGGATTTGTGTCCTGCATCAAGGACACCTTGTTTCCCGTAACCTCGGCACCCCAGAAGGTTCTAACTGAGCCTCCCAAGAAGGTGCCAAAGAGCGTACCTAAGGCCACCATAGAGGCAATGTTGATATCGACCGGCCATCTCGACGGCGAGGTCGGGCGGGTCGACAAGAGCGATTTCGACAAGGCGGTAAAGGCATTTCAAGCCTCGCTGGGCCGTGACCGCGAGGGTGGAGAGCTAACCGTCTCGCAACGCAAAACTCTGCAAGGCCGCTTCGAAGCCACTCGCACCGCTTGGCAATTGCGCAAGGTCTCGGATCCGCAGGGGTTCGAGCTGTCGTTGCCGGCGATATTGTTGTCGGAGAGCCGAAGACTGAAATATGGCCGGCGCTATGGGTCGGAAAGTGGAGACTTCTCCGTCGACGTTGCCCAGTTCGCCACGTCAGATTGGACGCTGGAGAAGCTCGAGGAGCAGCATTGCTGCCGGATTTCAACATCCCGCAAGCTCGAACACAAGACAGTCGTTCACGCAGATGGGGACGTTCGCGGCTTCATTTTGAGCGCGCTGGACGGAAATGATCGCATCAGCGTGCGCGCGTTCCAGAAGGACAACGTCATTCGCCTGTTGGCCATCACATACAAGGTCGAGCGGGACAAGGAGTTTCGAAGCCTGCGCAACACAATTGCGTCGAGCTACGTCCCGTTCGGATCGACCGCCCCTGAAGATCGCGTCGCCTCATGCGCAAGCGAGGAGCCGGACCGGGCATCGTGCAATGAGAAGCCAGATCGCAATGTCTGGAAGAGGATAGTACACGACCCATAGCGCAGGATCGCTAGTGCTTCGATCAGCCACGAGATCGCTCTAGCAGTTGCCTTCAGCAAATCGGCAACGGTTGCGGTTCGCCGGCCAGCAGACTAGCGTCCGAGGGCCACCTGTCGTCACTAAGTTGTTGCCTTGGCGCGCGCCTCGGCCTGCTCATAGGCCTCGCTCGCCGCCAGCCAGGCCGTCTCGGCGTCCTGGCGCGCGCGGATCAGGCCGCCGCGCTCGCGCGCGAGCGACTGGGCGCGAGCGGGATCGCGCCCGTAGAGGCCGCCGTCGGCCAGGTCGCGGTCGATCGCCGCAATGCGCTTGGCCAACAGCTCGACGGCGGCTTCGGCCTTGGTGACGTTCTTGCGCAACGGCGCCAGCGCGGTGCGCCACTCCGCCGCCTGCCGGCGGGCGTCTTGCGCCGTCTGCCTCGCGGCACCGTTTGGCCTCGCCTTGGCGCGCGGCGCATCGGGGTCCGTGCCGCGCTCGGCCAGGCACTCGGCGCGGTACTGGTCCATGTCGCCGTCGTAGGTGCGCACGGTGCCGCCGCGCACGATCCACAGGCGGTCGGCGCACGCGTCGATCAGGTGGCGGTCGTGTGTGATCAGGATCACGGCCCCCTCGTAATCGTTGAGCGCACGCACCAGCGCCTCGCGCGCATCGACATCGAGATGGTTGGTCGGCTCGTCGAGAATGAGCAGATGCGCCCCATGAAACGTCGCCAGCGCCAGCAGCAGGCGCGCCTTCTCGCCGCCCGACAGGTTCTCCGCCTTGGTGTCCGCCTTGCCGATGCTGAACCCGAGCACCCCCAGCCTCGCCCGCCGTTGCGCCTCGGTCCCCTCCGGCATCAGGTCGACCATGTGCTGATAGGGCGTCCTGCCCGCCGGCAGCTCCTCCATCTGGTGCTGGGCAAAATAGCCGACCTCGATCTTCTGGGAGGCATAGCGCCGGCCGTCCGTGGGCTCCATCCGACCGGCCATGAGCCGGGCGAACGTGCTCTTGCCGTTGCCGTTGGCACCGAGCAGTCCGACGCGGTCGTCGGCATCCAGCCGCAGATCCAATCCCTGCAGCACCGGGGAATCAGGCACATAGCCGACCGATACGCCCTCGAGGCGGATGAGCGGACTGGCGAAAGCCTTGGCCGGATTGGGGATGACGAACGGGGCCACCCGCTCCGCGATCTGCTCGGCGATCGGCTGCATGCGGGCCAGCGCCTTGACGCGGCTTTGCGCCTGGCTGGCCTTCGACGCCTTGGCCTTGAAGCGCGTGATGAACGCCTCGATGTGGCGGCGCTCGTCGTCCTGCTTCTTCTTGAGCTTGAGGTCGAGCCGCTGCTTCTCGCGCCGGGCCTCCTCGAAGCGATCGTAGCCGCCTGTGTAGAGCGTGAGCTTGCCCTGCGCCAGGTGCAGGATCGAGCCGACGGCGCGGTTCAGCAGCTCGCGGTCGTGGCTGACGATGAGCACGGTGTGCGGGTAGTCGGCAAGATAGTCCTCGAGCCACAGCGCGCCCTCGAGATCGAGGTAGTTGGTGGGCTCGTCGAGCAGCAGCAGCTCGGGCTCGGTAAACAGCATGGCCGCCAGCGCCACCCGCATGCGCCAGCCGCCGGAGAACTCCGAGCAGGGGCGCTGCTGCGCCGCCTCGTCGAAACCGAGACCAGCCAGGATGCGCGCCGCCCGCGAGGGAGCCGCGTGCGCGCCGATGTCGCCGAGCCGCTCGTGGATGTCGGCGATGCGGCCGGGATCGTGGGCCGTTTCCGCCTCGGCCAGCAACCGCGCACGCTCCTTGTCGGCTGAGAGCACGACCTCGAGCAGGCTCTCGGGTCCGCCCGGCGCCTCCTGCGTCACCCAGCCGATGCGGGTCGCACGCGGCACATTGATGCCGCCGTCGTCGGGTTGCAGCTCCCCGGCTATGAGGCGCAGCAGCGTCGTCTTCCCCGAGCCATTGCGGCCGACGAAACCGACCTTGTGCCCGGCCGGGATGCCCGCCGAGGCCTTGTCGAAGATGACGCGTCCCTCGATGCGGTAGGTGAGATCGTTGATGTGCAGCATTGGCGGCAGGACATAGCCGAAGACCGCGCCCGTGTCATGGGCCGATCCGGTCGCGTCGCTTGTCATCCCGGCCGGAGCGCGTAGCGCGGAGAGCCGGGACCCAAAAGCAAGCATTCTGCGGCAGTTCCGGGGTCCCGGATATTCGCTGGCGCGAATTCCAGGATGACACCTACGCCTTTCCACCCAGCGCCCCGGCGAAGTTGGTGAAGAACTCCTCGGCCAGCTTCTTGGCGGTGCTGTCGATGAGGCGTGAACCGAGCTGGGCGATCCTGCCGCCGACCTGGGCGTCCACGTCATAGCCGAGCTTGGTACCGCCGCCGTCCGCATCGGTGAGCCG
>VBAB01000198.1:0-801 GCA_005888525.1 Alphaproteobacteria bacterium | reverse complement strand
ACGCCCCCCTCGCCCTGGCCGGCGATGCGGTAGCTGTTGGGCGCATCGATGTCGGTGAGGTTGACCTTGCCCTTGAAGCGCGCGCTGACGGGGCCGATCTTGACCTTGACCACGGCCTGCATCTCCGTGTCGGAGAGCTTCTCCAGGCTCTCGCAGCCGGGGATCGACGCCTTCAGAGTGTCGGCGTCATTGAGCTTGGCCCACACGGTGGCCTTGTCCGCCGGCAGCACGAACTCACCCGACATCGTCACGGCCATGGCGTACCTCGCGCAGTGTTGGATCGAACGTTTGAGTAAGGCGTGAAATCGTGAAATCGCCAATTCGTGAAATGCGCGGCCGGTCGATCGCAATTCCGCGACTTCACGACTTCACGATCACGCTGGCGAGCCTACCACGCCGACACCACGCGCTGTAGCGGTTGACAACGGCGCAGGTCCGGGCAGGAATTCACCCCGGCCGCGATGCGCGAGGAGGCCCCATGTGCCGCAACATCAAGACCCTGCATAACTTCAAGCCGCCCGCCACGGACGACGAGATCCGCGCGTCTGCCCTTCAGTTTGTGCGCAAGTTGAGCGGCTTCGCACACCCGTCCAGGCAGAACGAGCTCGCTTTCAACCGCGCAGTGGACCAAGTGGCCCGTGCGGCGCACGAGTTGCTGGGCTCTCTCGTGACCAACGCCCCGCCACGGGATCGCGAAGTCGAGGCCGCGAAGGCCCGCGCCAAGGCGGCCGGCCGGTTCGGCACTTCTCAGGCGTAGCGTCCAACGAAGCGCCGACCCGCCGCTGCAGTGCGTTCGCAACC
>VBAB01000197.1 GCA_005888525.1 Alphaproteobacteria bacterium | reverse complement strand
CGCCAAAGACGGCGGCCAGAACAAGGATCAATGCGCGGAACATCGGTCCACCTCCCGCTCCCGAGGAGATGCCGCAGAACCTAGTCAAGAAAAATGGCCGCTCCAAGCCATCCGGCTGTCAGCCCGTTCAGGCGCCACCGCCACCTACAGCCGCTGGCCCAGGCGCCCCGCCAGGTCCTGGATGAACTGCCAGGCGACACGCCCCGATCGGGCGCCGCGCGTCATCGACCATTCGAGCGCGCCGCGGACGAGCTCGCCGTCCTTGATCCCGAGCTTGTGGTGGCGGGCATAGCCGCGCACCATGTCGAGATACTGGTCCTGGGTGGCGTTGTGGAAGCCGAGCCACAGGCCGAACCGGTCTGACAGCGACACCTTCTCCTCCACCGCCTCGGACGGGTTGATGGCAGTGGAGCGCTCGTTCTCCATCATCTCGCGCGGCATCAGGTGGCGGCGGTTGGAGGTGGCATAGAACAGCACGTTCTCCGGCCGGCCTTCGATGCCGCCTTCCAGCACGGCCTTGAGCGACTTGTAGGAGGTGTCGTCCTTGTCGAAGGAGAGATCGTCGCAGAAGACGATGAAGCGGCTATCGGCCGCGCGCAGGTGGGCCAGACAGGCGGGCAGCGAGGCAATGTCCTCGCGGTGGATCTCGACGAGCTTCAGATCGGGCTTGCCCTTGCCTCCGAGCCCCAGCTCCTGGCGCACCTCGGCGTGAGCCGCCTTGACGAGCGACGACTTGCCCATGCCGCGCGCGCCCCACAGGAGGGCATTGTTGGCGGGCAGGCCGCGGGCGAACCGGCGCGTATTGTCCAAGAGCTCCTCGGCGACGCGGTCGATGCCCTTGAGCAGGCCGAGCGGCTGGCGGTTGACGTGGGCGACGGCCAGGAAGGCTTCCGGGGAGGCTTGCCACACGAAGGCCTCCGCAGCCGCAAAATCGGCTTCCGCAGGCGGCGGCGGAGCCAGCCTGTCGAGCGCGGCGGCAAGGCGCTCGAGGTGCTCGAGGATGGCTTTTTCCTCGCTCATCGCAGCTTATCCTTGGTGCGGACGTCCCCTTTCCCCATTCTTCAATGGGGAGAAGAGGGCCAGAGTGAGGGGCGGCTACAAGCGCCGGAGCAAGCGTCTGCCCCTCACCCCGACCCTCTCCCCGTAAGGACGGGGAGAGGGAGAAGACCGGTTCTATAGACGAGCCCGGCGCGTCCGTCACTGCGCTGCGGGCTAGATGGTTGCAAACGGGGGCTGGGACACTATAGTCCGCGCAAAGTCGATGGCTGGGCCGGTCTTCCCGCGGCGGGGACGGTACACCAAACAGCTAGGGCCGCCTCCTTCAGAACGCACGTTCAGGAACCGCTGATGTTCATCTCACCGGCCTATGCCCAAACCGCAGGCGGCAGCAGCGACTTCCTCTTCCAGCTCGTGCCGATATTGCTGATGTTCGTGATCTTCTACCTGCTGCTCCTGCGCCCGCAACAGCAGAAGGTCAAGCAGCATCGCGAGATGGTCGCCAACCTGCGCCGAGGCGACACCGTCGTCACCGCCGGCGGCATCGTCGGCAAGGTCACCAAGGTGCGCGACGACAACGAGATCGAGGTGGAGATTGCCGACAACACGCGCGTGCGCGTGGTCAAAGGCACCGTCGCGGAGGTGCGCGCCAGGGGCGAGCCTGTCAAGGAGAGCGCCTGAGCCGCTAGTGTCCTATCTCCGAATTGCCGACGCAGTTGCCGGCCAGGTTGTCCGGCAATTCGGAGACAAGAGGACACTAGCAAGTCTTGGTTCTAGTGTGGCTTAGTCTCGGGATTGCCGATGACCACCCGCTGCGATGTTGGTCGGCAATCCCGAGACGCCACACTAGTGCGGCCGGTGCCCGACGAGTTGAGTTCAGATCCAGATCCGTGAGCTTCGATGCTGCATTTCGTCCGCTGGAAACAGATCGCCATCGTCCTGAGCGTCGTCCTGGGCATCGTCCTCGTGATCCCCAGTTTCTTCGCCAAGGAGACCGTGGCGAACTGGCCTTGGTTCTTCCCCAGGGCGCAAATCAATTTAGGGCTGGATCTGCGCGGCGGCGCCCATCTGCTGCTGTCCATGGAGACGGCGGAGGTGCGCAAGGACTGGCTCGAGACGCTGCGTGACGATGCGCGCAAGCGCCTGCGCGACGCCAAGATCGCCGTCACGGGCGTCGGCATCTCCAACAATGCCGTGCAGGTGCGCCTTGCCAAGGCCGAGGACGGCGACGCAGCCCTCAAGGAGCTGCGCCCGCTCTCCCAGCAGACCGGAGACCTCATTCGCGGCTTCGCCGGCCGCGACCTCGAAATGCGCAAGGAAGGCAGCGTGATCGTCATCGCGCCGACCGAGGCCGGACTGCAGCAGCGCATCACCGACGCCATCAGCGCGGCAATAGAGACGGTGCGTCGGCGGGTGGACTTCACGGGCACCACGGAAGCGCAGATCGTGCGCCAAGGCAGCGACCGCATCCTCGTTCAGGTGCCGGGCCTGCTGGACACGGCCCCGCTCAAGGAGCTGATCGGCAAGACGGCGCGCCTGACCTTCCACGAGGTGCACCCCACGATCTCGGCCGAGGAGGCGAAGAAGACGCGACCCCCGACGGGCTACCGAGTCTGGCCCGGCTCCGACCGGGAAGAGGGAGATCAGCTGCTGCGCGAGACGCCCGTGGTGCGCGGCGACGAGCTCAAGAGCGCGCAGCCGGCCTTCGACCAGCAGACGCACGAGCCGATCATCGCCTTCACCTTCAACGGCTCCGGCGCACGCAAGTTCGGCGAGTTCACCAAGACGCACGTCGGCCGCCCGTTTGCCATCGTGCTCGACGACAAGGTGATCTCCGCGCCGGTCATTCGTGATGCCATCCTCGGCGGCTCGGGCCAGATCAGCGGCAGCTTCACGGTCGAGACCGCCAACCAGCTCGCCATCCAGCTGCGCTCGGGCGCGCTGCCGGCCAAGCTCACGGTCATCGAGGAGCGGGTGGTGGGCGCCAGCCTCGGCCAGGATTCGATCGACGCGGGCAAGCTCGCGGCACTGGTCGGCGGATTTGCGGTCGCCTTCTTCATGATCTTCGCCTACGGCCTGCTCGGCGTGTTCGCCGTCATCGGCGCCGCGATCCACGTCATGTTCGTGCTGGCGATCATGGCGGTCATCGGCTCCACGATGACGCTGCCCGGCATCGCCGGCATCGTGCTCACCATCGGCATGGCGGTCGACGCCAACGTGCTGATCAACGAGCGCATACGCGAGGAGCTGCGCGGCGGGCGCACGCCGATCTCGGCGATCGAGACCGGCTTCACGCGCGCCTACGGCACGATCATCGACAGCCAGCTCACCACCTTCATCGCCGGCCTGGTGATGTTCTGGCTGGGCTCGGGGCCGATCCGCGGCTTCGCCGTCACGCTGACGCTCGGCATCATGACGACAGTCTACACGGCCTTCACCATCGCCCGGCTGCTGGTGGTATGGTGGCTCGCCACCCAGAAAACGCGGAAAGTGGAGGCGCCGCTCACCTACAAGCCGCCAGCCTCCTGGAAGACGGACAGCGCCCGCACATGAAGTTCCTGTTCAAAGGCGTCGACTTCTTCCCGCACGACACACGCTGGAAGATCATCGAGCGGCGCTACATCTTCATCGGCCTGTCGTGGGGGCTGGCCATGCTGGCGGCCGTGCTGCTGATGACGCGCGGCCTCAACTACGGCGTCGACTTCAAGGGCGGGTCCCTCATCGAGGTGCAGTCCAAGGCGGGCGCCATCGACATCGGCGACCTGCGCACCAAGCTCGACAAGCTCGGCATCGGCGACGTGCAGGTGCAGGCCGTCGGGTTGGGCAACGAGGCGCTGATCCGCGTGGCCCAGCAGGTGCCCACCAAGGAGCTGAACGACGAAAAAGCCCAGGCAGCCGCCAACGACAAGGTCAAAGGCGCGCTGGGCGAGAACATCGAGGTGCGCCGCATCGAGGTGGTGGGGCCGACCGTCTCCTCAGAGCTCAAGCGCACCGGCGTCATCGCCGTCGTCGCCTCCATGTTCGGCATCCTGCTCTACGTCTGGTTCCGCTTCGAATGGCAGTTCGCCGTCGCCGCCATCCTGGCCCTGTCGCACGACGTGTTCATCACGGTGGGGATGTTCTCGCTGCTCTGGTACGAATTCGATCTCGCGGTCGTGGCGGCCATCCTCACGCTGGCGGGCTATTCGATCAACGACACGGTGGTCGTGTTCGACCGCATCCGTGAGAACCTGCGCCGCTACAAGCGCATGCCGATGATCGAGCTGCTGAACCTGTCGATCAACGAGACGCTGTCGCGCACCGTGCTCACCTCCGTGACCACGGCGCTCGCCGTGCTGGCGCTCTACATCTTCGGCACGCAGGTGATCCACGGCTTCTCGTTCGCCATGCTGTTCGGCATCGTCATCGGCACCTACTCGTCGATCTTCGTCGCCGCCCCCTTCCTCCTGCTGTTCGGCGTCA
>VBAB01000196.1 GCA_005888525.1 Alphaproteobacteria bacterium | reverse complement strand
ATAGTGTCCCATAGTGCGGTCAGGGCCAATACCTGTATGGCTCAACTCTTGGTGCGCGATTGTGTCGAAGCCCGCCTGTCCACACGCCGTCGTCCGCGGTACGCTGGAACCGGGAGACACGCGGGAGGGACGCATGCGTTGGTTTACTTGCGCGATATTCATGTTGGCCGCTTGCATCGTGACGCTGGCTGCGCCGGTGCTGGCTCAGTCGAAGCCTGAGGCCAAGGACATGGCGCTACTGGGCAGCAACGATCTGCAGGCGCGCAGCGCCTACCAGCCGACGATCCACAGCCAAGGCGGCCGATGGATTGCCTACATCGGCCACCACGGTGGCACCAAGGAGATCCCCAAGCCGCGCAATCCGCTGACCGGCGCCGACGAGTTCAACGGCACCTCGCTCGTCGATGTCACCGACCCGCGCCGCCCCAAATATCTGTTCCACATCCCCGGCGACGAGGGGCTGGCCGAGGACGGCGGCGCACAAATGGTGCGCGTGTGCGACGGCAAGGGCCTGCCCAAGGGCGATCCGAACGCCGTCTACATGCTGCGCACGTTCGGCAACAAGGCGCACGAGATCTGGAACACGGCCGACCCGGCGGCACCGAAGCTCGTCACGCGGCTCGCCGGCATCAAGGGCACGCACAAGAACTGGTGGGAGTGCGACACGGGGATCGCCTATCTGGTCTCGGGCGTCCCCGGATGGCGCGTGGACCGCATGACCGAAGTGTACGACCTGAGCGACCCGGCCAAGCCGGTGAAGCTCCGCGACTTTGCGCTACCCGGACAGCAGCCGGCGGCCGGCGGACCGACGCCGACCCGGCTGCATGGCGCCATCTCCACCGGGCCGAAGGGCAACCGCGTCTATTTCGCCTATGGCACCAACGAGGGCGGCGTCCTGCAGATCGTCGATCGCGAGAAGCTGCTCAACGGCCCCAAGGAGCCGACCGAGGAGAACCTGCGCTATCCGCAGGTGGGGCGGCTCGACATGTCGCCACTGACGGGGGCGCACACCACCTTTCCGGTGCTGGAGATGCCGGTGGCGGAATTCGCCAAGGACAAGGTCGGCAAGGTGCGCAACTTCGTGGTCGTCACCAACGAGCAGATCAAGAACGAGTGCGAGGAGCCACGCCAGTTCGTGTGGATGGTGGATGTCACGGTGGAGCGCTACCCCGCGTCGGTGTCGACCTGGGGCGTGCCGGAAGCCTCAGGCGGCTTCTGCGCGCGCGGCGGCCGCTTCGGCACGCACGCCTCCAACGAGAGCATGACACCAATCTACTACAAGCGGCTGATGTTCTTCTCCCACTTCAACGCCGGGGTGCGCGCGGTCGACATCCGCGATCCCTATCACATGAAGGAGGTCGCCTATTACATCCCAGCGATCACCAAGAACACCGACAAGCGCTGCATCAAGCTGGCCGACGGCCAGGAGCGCTGCAAGACTGCCATCCAGACCAACAACGTGGAGGTCGACGATCGCGGCTACTTCTACATCGTCGATCGCGCCAACACCGGGCTGCACATCCTCGAGCTGACCGGCGCCGCGCCGCGGATCGCCAATTTTCCGAGGTGAAACCGTCGATCTCCCCTCCCCCTTGCGGGGAGGGGTCGGGGGTGGGGGTGTCGATTGGACGTTGCGAGAAGACACCCCACCCGGTTTGTCGCGCGAAGGGCGCGCCAAACCACCCTCCCCGTCAAGGGGAGGGTGGCCGCAGGCGTCAGCGATAGGCGCCGACGTTGTTGACGTTGTCGAGCGGCGCACCTGCCTTCGTCAGCGTCTCGATCAGCTTGGCGGCGAGCAGGTGCGGCTCGGCCACGCGCAGCACCTCAGCGCGCGTGCGCGTGGGATCGACCAGCACGTAGCTCGAGCTGTGATCGACCACGTAGCTGGCGTCGCCCTGCACCACCTTCTGGAACGAGACGCCGAGCGCGTCCGCGGCTTCCCGGATCTGCTCGATGGTGCCGCCGAGGCCGATCAGGCGCTTGTCGAAAGCCTCGGTGAAGCTGCGCAGCAGGGGCCCCTTGTCACGCTCGGGATCGACCGTGATGAACAGCGGCTGGATGTGCTCGCAAGCGCGTCCGATCTGATCGAGCGTGTTGACCAGAACGCTGAGACCCGTGGGACAGAGATCGGCGCAATGCGTATAGCCGAAATAGACTAGCAGCCACTTTCCCGCAAAGTCCGTGCTGCGTACGACCCGACCCTCGGCATCCGCGAACGTCAGCGGGCGGCTGAGGGTCAAGCTGCGATCCTGCGCCGAGGCCAGACCGGCCGCTGCTCCGAATGCCAAGGCGGCCACGAAAGCCAGCACGATCCCCCTCACGCTGCCTCCGACCAAGATGTGGGTGGCCCCGCCGCGCATCGCGCCAACGATACCCTAACCCCACGGTCCGCGCGAGCCCGCGGAGGAGCGCGTCCACGGCCCAGACGGCTCGGCGCGCGGCGCGCTGCCGGCGGTGACGCCCAGCTCGGCCGCGAGCTTCTCCAGCTCGGCAATGCGGTTCTCGGTGTTGGGGTGGGTCGAGAACAGGTTGTCCATGCCCTCGCCGCTCAGTGGGTTGATGATGAAGAGGTGCGCGGTGGCGGGCGCGGCTTCCGCGGGCTCGTTGCGGATCTGGTGCGCATAGCCCTCGATCTTGCCGAGCGCCGAGGCGAGCCAAAGGGGCTGGCCGCAGATCATGGCGCCGAGGCGGTCGGCCTGATACTCGCGCGAGCGGCTGATCGCCATCTGCACCAGCATGGCGGCGAGCGGCGCGACGATCATGGCGACCAGCGCGCCGATCCAGCCGATGCCGTTGTTGTTGTCGCGGTGGCCGCCGAACAGGGCGCCGAACTGGAGGTATTGCGCCAGCATGGAGACAGCGCCGCCGATGGTGGCCGCCACCGCCATGGTGAGCGTGTCGTAGTTCTTGACGTGCGCCAGCTCGTGCGCGAGCACGCCCGAGACCTCCTCGGGCGAAAGCATCTCGAGCAGGCCGGTCGAGGCGCACACCGCGGCATGCTCGGGATTGCGGCCCGTGGCGAAGGCATTGGGCTGGGGATTGTTCATGACGTAGACGCGCGGCATCGGCAGGCCGGCGCGGCCGGCCAGCCCGGCGACGATGCGGTAGTACTCGCCGCCGGAGCGTTCATCCACCTCCTCGGCGCCATACATGCCCAGCACCATCTTGTCCGATCGCCAGTAGCTGAAGAGGTTGATGCCCGCCGCGATGACGAGGGCGATGACCATGCCCCCCGTGCCCCCCACCACGCCGCCCATGGCGACGAGAATGCCCGTCAGAACGGCCAGCAGCAGCCCGGTTCTGGCGAAGTTCATAGGCATGCGGTTGGATCCTCTCGCGGCTCCCCGCCGGTGCTCCGGGTGGGGTTCGGGAACGGACAATAATATGGTATTGGTGCTGCCCGACAGCCAGTGCCTGGAACGATAGGTTGCACATGGCCTCCACGGACCAGACCGGAAATCCCAAGCCCGACCGGGAGTTGACGCCGCAGGCCCGTCGCGCGCTTGCCGAAGCGGAGGAGCGCCGGCGGCTGGCCGATGCCCGCAAGGCCGCCAGCCCCCAGTCACCCAAGGAGATCGGCGGCCAGGATGGCCCCGACCCCACCCGCTACGGCGATTGGGAGAAGAACGGCATCGCCTCCGACTTCTAGCAATCCCCCCTTTGGGAATATCAGTGCAGGAAGCTCCGACTCCGTCCTGAGCTAGTCGAAGGACGGCCGCACCCACCAGCCGTGGTTCGACAAAGCTCACCACGGGGTTGGAGTGTGCTTGACGCCACTTTGGGCATTGCACGGCGCGGCGCCGGACTTGGCCGGCGCGCCGCCGCTCTCTATAGATGCGGTGATGCAGGATGCCGTCCCCGCCACGACGAAGAAGCGCCGCTCGCGCGTGCCGCGCATCACCCTGCTCGTGCTGGTGCTGGGCGGGCTCGCCTTCGCGTTCCGCCAGGGCCTCGTGCCGGCGGCATTGAACCCGCTGCCCGCCCTCGACCTCGGCGGGGCCAATCCCTGGCTGGTCGACTGGCGGCTGGCGGCGATGAAATACAACCCGGACCTCTGCCGCCGCGTGCTCGTCGCCCCGCACACCGACGCGCAACCGATCGCCGACAGCCCCCTGCGCGACGGCTGCGGGTGGACCAACGCCGTGCGCATGAGCCAGGCCGGCGGCGTGCGCGCGGGTTTCGACAAGGTGACCTGCGAGGCCGCCACCGCGCTCGCGCTCTGGCTGGAGCACGACCTTCAGGATGTGGCGCAGGCCATCATGGGCCAGCGCGTGACCTCGGTGCAGAGCTACGGCACCTACTCGTGCCGCAACATCATCGGCGCCAAGTTCTGGAAGAGCCGGCGCAGCGAGCATGCCACCGCCAACGCGCTGGACATCGGCGCCTTCACGCTGGCCGACGGGCGCAGCATCAGCGTGCGCGGCCAGTGGCGTGGCGACGGGGTCGAGGCCCGCTTCCTCAGGGCCGCCCACGACAGTGCCTGTCGGTACTTCCGGGTCGTGCTCGGGCCCGACTACAACGCCGAGCACCACGACCACTTCCACCTCGACCGCGGCATCGGCTGGCTCTGCCGTTGAGCGTCATCCCCGCGGTGTCCCCGGAAACTCGGCGCGGGCCATTTTCGTCCCTCCCCCTGTGCCGAAGGCTCACCTTCGGCACGACCGAGGCGGGAGGACGGAACGCCACGGGCTTAGCTCGCCAACGGATACGCCCAACCAGGCCGCCGACCGGCGAGCTAAGTCCGATGGCGTTCCCAGGTGGGGGTGTCTTGTCGCGGTCGCGGCCCATCACCCCCACCCGATGCGTCCAGCGACTTAGATCGGCCGTTGGCGTACGTTGTGAGGTCGGCGATGGCCGATCAAAATCGCGGACGCATGGCCCTCCCCCCTCTTCACGACGAAGGCGAGCCTTCGTCGCAGGGGGAGGTGAAGTCGCGCCTGTGTCGGCGCCTGGATACCCTATGCTGCAAGCACTGAGCCTGCCCAGTCCTCCAACCCCGTGCTGAGCCTGTCGAAGCACGCTTGGAGCCCGCGGCCCGCCCTTATTTCCCCGGACCTCCCTGCGACTGCGCGGGGCTGACGTTGTGAGTTGGGGCTTTCGCTTGGCGGGCTCACACCGTCAGATAGCGCGAGCGCACCTGGTCCTCCTCGGCTCGGAAGCGCTGGGGATCGGCGGAGTAGACGATGCGGCCCTTGGCCATGATGTGCAGCTCGTCGGCGACCACCTCGGCGAGCTTCATGTTCTGCTCGATCAAGAGGATGGTGACACCGGCGTCACGCAGGAGCCGGATGACGCGCGCCAGCTCGCGCACGACCAGCGGCGCGAGGCCCTGGCTCGGCTCGTCGAGCAGCAGCACCTTCGGATCGCTGATGAGGGCACGCGCGATCGCCAGCATCTGCTGCTCGCCGCCGGAGAGCTGCGAGCCGCGATGGCGTTGCCGCTCGCTCAGCGAGGGGAAGAGTTCGAGCAGTCGCGCCAACGGCCAGGCCTTGGCGGGCGTGCGCTCGGCGATGCGGATGTTCTCCACGACGGTGAGATCGGGAAATATCAGCCGCCCTTCCGGCACGTAGGCGACGCCCGCGCGCGCCACCCTGTGCGGCGCCCAGGCCGTGATCGAGCTGCCCTCGAGCGCCACCACGCCGGCGCTGGGCTGGACGAGCCCCATGATGGTCTTCACCGTCGTCGTCTTGCCGACGCCGTTGCGGCCGAGCACGGCGGCGATGCGGCCTCTCGGCAGCTCGAGATCGACCCCCTGCAGGATGTGGCTGGCGCCGTAGTGCGTGTTGAGGCCCTGGATGCTGAGCATCAGTCGATGCCCCCCAGATAAGCCTCCTGCACGCGGGCATCGGCCTTGACGGCCGACGGCGTCCCGTCGGCGATGACGCCGCCGCGATGCATGACCGTGATCTTGTGGGCGAGCCGGAACACCACCTCCATGTCGTGCTCGACCAGCAGTGCGGTCACGCGCGATTTCTCGAGGAACCGCGCCAGCGTCTCCACGGTCTGGACGGTCTCCTCCACCGAGAGCCCTTGCGTCGGCTCGTCCAGCAGAAGCACCTTGGGCTGCTGCGCCATCGCCATCGCAACCTCGAGGAGCCGCTGGTCGCCTTGGCTGAGCAGGCCGGCAGGGCGGCTCGCAACATCGCTGAGGCCGAGCTGCTCGAGCGCAGCGTCGCCGGCACTGCGCGCCTGCGCGAAGACCCCGGCGCCGCCAAAGGGCTGCCAGCGCCGCCGATTGCGAGCCTGCGCCGCCAGCGCCGCATTCGC
>VBAB01000195.1 GCA_005888525.1 Alphaproteobacteria bacterium | reverse complement strand
CCGGTGATCAGATGGAACAGGGTGGTCTTGCCGGCGCCGTTGGGCCCGATGACGGCGCGAACCTCGCCGACGGCCACTTGCATGCCGACGTTGTCGACGGCGACGAGTGCGCCATAGCGCTTGGTCAGGCTGTCGACCTCGATGAGGGGCGCGGACACCCCATCCGTAACCCTCTCGGTCGGCTGTGGCCTTGCCTCAACCACGCGAGCCGCCCTCCGCCAGGGGCTTCTCGCCACGTTCGAGGAATGCCGTGGCAAGCCCCCAGATCCCCTGCGGGGCAAAAAGCACGAAGCCGATGAAGACGAGGCCGAAGAACAGTGCCCAGGCCTCGGTGTA
>VBAB01000194.1 GCA_005888525.1 Alphaproteobacteria bacterium | reverse complement strand
ACAAACTACAGTCGGGTGGGAGCCGGTATCCTCAGCCGCAGCATTGATATCATCAAGCTGCAAGCGGCAACCGGCCAGACGATCCGACCAATCCGCGTAGTGCAAGCGCAGAGCCCGGTGGCACCGGGAACGATGGGCGCTCTGCGAGAGCTCAAGATTTACAAGCCAGCAGTGTCTTTTCTCCGTGCACCTTCTCTCCAAACGACTAGGCCCCTTCAGCTGGACCCGGACAAGCGGGCCTTCGACCTGCCGCGGAGTCCTGTGGATAGCAACACGCTGCCGCCGCTCGGTCGACCGAGTGTTGGTGACATTTCCCCGCCGTCGCTCGGCGGGGTCACCAGCCCATCTCTCGGCAACCCGGTCGGTGGTGCGCTGGGCGGAGTGCGTGGCAGGTTGGGCAGATAGGTACGGGGCTCGGAGCCATCGTCGTGCAGGCGCTGCGGTAGCGAGAGACGAACGGTGCGGCCTTCGCGCTCCTTGACGACGGCGCCGCCGCACGCCTTCGCCGCCCGCTTTGACGCTTCCCCTTCTCTGCAGCCCATGATGGCCGCGAGTCCAACGTTGCTGGCGGGTCTGCGGAGATCCCGGCGTGACTGCGAGCACGGCCTCGAGGTCCTCGCTTGCCTTGGCATCCTTGCCAGCAATCTTTGCCGCCTGGAAATCCTTGCCGGAAAGCTTTCCGGCAAATATTCGCCGAGCCCTCATCGCCAGCAATGCTTCCCGTCTTGCGACGCCGGCGTGGGACCGGCAGCGCGAACGCGAGGTGAAGGAACACGATCGTCTCACACCGCGGGACGCCATAGGCAACGAGACGCGAGGGGGACCACCGGGACACCGTCGGCGATGAGAAATCGTCCGGTCGACGGCCGCGGCCGGAACGCAGCTCGCCCCGGCGGTGGATGCGGGCTACGTCGGGAACGCCGTGGTGATGGTGGGCTTCGGCGCCGTCTAAGGCGCTGAGGCCCTATCCGCAGTAGCCCTATTTGCAGTCGACGCTGCCCAACGCCGGCTAATGTGCAGGCCGGCGTCTGGCATTTCGGGCAGGACACGGGCACCGGCAAAGCCATGGCGACGAAGCTGATGCGGGCGGCAGTCGTTCCGCCACGGCTGCTCTTCCTGACGGCCCGGCAGCCGCTAGACGCCTACGTTGCGAAGGACGCCTCGCGACGAAGCTATCGTTCGCGCACAGCGCGCACCTTGTTGCTTTGGGAGCCGCGCGGATGGCCTTGCTATTGAGGCTTCCCGCGGTCACCGGCCGGACCTCAGGCTGCGCAGTCGCTGCGCCCGGCGTGCGCAACTTAGCGGCTTCGTCGCGGAGGCTCTATGGTGGCCGGCCAGTCCATGAGCGCTAACTCGGTTGCTATCTGCTTTTCGAGCGCGTCGGGCACGTAGCCCTGACATCTTCCGTGTAAGTTGCGGAGGCGCTGGATGCAGTCGGCACCCGATAGCAGGAGGTGTCGTTACCGGGTTCCTCTCTCAACTGCTCAGCCAAGGTCCGCAGTGAGGTGATGAGGTAGTTCAACGGAATTGTGCTCCCTTCTATCCTGGGGCAACTGAGCCATCAATTCGCTCGACTCGCAATCGGTCCGGGCACCGCAACCTGCCTCTGATCACTGCTATCCGAAATGGACGCCCGACTAGACGTTGGGGGCAATGAGCTTCAATCGAGCGTCCTGAAATGAGAAATCGTCCGGTCGGACGAGTCGCGAAGCGCTCGGCCGGCTGCCACGGCCCTCGTGTCAATGCCGGTATCGCAGCGCGTCAACCACCAGAGAAAACGCAGCTGAGGACTGCCGCCGGCTCGGATAAAAAAGGTGATAGCCGGAATAGGGCTGGCACCAATCCTCAAGCACCCGCCGCAATCTGCCCCTGGCGATATGCGGCTGAAGCATGCCTTCAGGTGCATAGACCAGCCCGAGGCCCATGAGCGCGGCAGTGACCTCGGGAGGAGCTGGCGACCACGCTGGCCAATCGCGCCGTGACCGTACGCGCGAGAAAATCGACGTGGACGCTGCAACGATCAGGGCCCGGCAGAACCATGCGCCTGCGCCGATCGAAGCGGAACCCGCAAGCCTCGGCTTTTTTCCGGCTCACGGGCATTCCTGCCGTCACCTCGCAGCCCTGTATGCCTTCTGGTTGTCGCTGGCTTTCGAGCTTGGGGCCATGTTTTCAATGATGTTGGCTACAGCAATACCATGGCGGAAGCGGCGCCGGCAGCGAAGCCCGAGCATGCCGGGCTGCCGAGCAACACGCAACCGGAGCCGACCCATATCGTCGCCCCCGATGCGACGAGCGTCGACCGCTTCGTTCTGGCGTGCTTGCCGCGCGACAAGGGCAGCAAGGCACCATGGGTGGATATATTCAAGCAATACGTAGGCTGGTGCACCAAGCAAGGTATCGCCGCGCTCGACGTTGATGCGTTCGGTGAGAGATTCGCGGCCACGTGCAGGCGCGTCGGCATCCCGGTGCGCAGGCGTGGCGGGCAAGCATGGTGTGTGGACGTAGGTCTAGTCGCGTGACAATCAATGAGGAAAAGATCGCGCGAGGCCGCGCCGTCTGCCAAGAGTGCTTTCAACGAAAGTGACTCGTCCTACAGACAGCAGCAATAGGAAACATGACCTGCCGAATGCGTGAGCGTTCCACAACAAGGAACCCCCAGAATGAAACACTTCGCAACCGCTCGTCGTGATGCCGATCGCCGCGCATACCTGACCGCCGCCATTGCTTCCGTTCGAGAGCAGATCGACGGCGATCGGCAATTCGTCCGCCTCGTTTTGACCTCGCTGGGCACGCCGGAAGCGAAGCAAGTCCTAGCGCAGCTCGACCTATGGGCGTCTGAGAAGTGGCCGCTCCGCAATCCCGCGTTCGCGAAACTACTCGCGTCGGCTTGACCTCCGGGGTGGCCATCATGACGGAAAAGGTAACGTTCCAGGAGAGCACTGTGAGCGATGGCAAGCAGCCGGCGCGGCAACGCAGCCTGCGTGAGCGTCTAGGACCGCTTGTCTTCGCCCTCACAGTTGTGGCCGTAGTGCTCGCGTTCCTCGCCCTTGGCGCGGCAGTATCGATACTAGTCACTACGCTCCGCCGGCCTCCGATTGTAACCCCGACGCATGGTGCGATTAGCCAAGCCGTGGTCGCGTCGGTCAGCAGTGCGCATTGCGTTGGAAGCCTTTGAGGCGGCGCGCTGCCGCGGCGGCCGGATTGACACCGGCAAGGGTTGAGGGCGCGTGTCGGGTTGAGAAGGGTCCAGGACACGAGCAAGCCAAGTCTTCGTATCCCACCAATCGTGCATGCCACCACACGCCGAACAATGCACTTGCGATTTTTTGCTGCGCAACAATCGGTAGGTCGCCTTGTCAGTCATCAGTCCGGTGGAGACAGCGGCGCGGGTCACGGGACATCGCATCAAAATCATCGAACTCATGGGGCCCGCTCAGGCGAGTGTTACCGTTTAGAAAATTCACCAGTTGATGCTTGGTTCCCTTGGCGTGGACGAAGCGAGCGTGCAAACGAAGCTTGGGGCCGGCAGGGTGCACGAGCGGAGATCAGCCGAACCACACCCCTCCAGAAGAGCGTTTCACTGCCTAGCCGCCGACCAAGGACTAGGCGTGACAGCGGGAAGCCTCAATAACAAGGCCATCCGCGCGGCTCCCAAAGCAACAAGGTGCGCGCGGTGCTCGAACGATAGCTTCGTCGCGAGCCGCCCTTTGCCACGTAGGCGTCGAGCGGCTGCCAACCTCGGGGTGCGTCAGTGGCATGACAGTCCGCGGCCCACGCGCGTTTGCTTATCTTCGTTTCCTTGTCCCAAAGCTGCATACAGGCTGCGAACCGACTGACGGGCGGCGACGGCTTTCCTTGTGCCGCCGCGTCTACCTTCAAAGCATCCTTCTGCATCGGGAGCGGGGACGATCCGCCGGGAATTGCGGGTAAGTTCGGTGCCGGCGCGGGCTGCGCTGTACTCGGCTGTGACGGCGGTTGGACACCGGCAGGCGGCGAAGGATCAATCGGGTTCCGGGCCGGCACGTTCGAGCCGGGCGACGCAGGCGGCAAGGTCGGGTTGGACTGCGGTGGCGGCGGGATCATTTTTGGCGCCCCCGGCGCCGTTGGTGGCGTCGCGGGCGTCGTGCCAGGCGAAGTTGATGGCGCGCCCGGCGAGGGCGACCCGCCGAACTGAGCTTGAGCAGCCGTGCAAAAGGCGACGAGCGCAAATGTTGAGAGCAGAACGGAACGCATGATGGCCGCCAAACGAGGCTATGAAAGCCAGAACGCTACCCCCCGTTGGCGGTTCCGAGTATCCCATGAGCATGATCGATAGACGGCGCGTCGCGGCCGTCAGGAAGCTCGAAGCGATGGGCTGCGCGTTCGCCGTCGGCGACTGGATGCAGCCGGCGCAGACCGAAGCGTGCCAGGAAGCTCTTGACCGTCGCGGGATACCATTTCGCCTTGCGCATGGTCAGGCGATCAAGATCGCTGCGCTTCAGGCCATGGCGCTCACGTACCGAGACCGTCCGGGCTAGTCGCTTACTTCCCATTCGCTGCGACGTAGGCACCGTTGCTGCTCTTGATCAGCCCGCCGCGGTCGAGGATGGTGACGACGCCGCGACGATGGCTGATCCATCCACGGCGTTCAAGCTCCTGAATCACGAGTGTCACGCCTGGTCGTGCGGTGCCGAGCATGACCCCAAGGAACTCGTGCGTGAGCGGTATTTCATCACCCACGCGGTCCCCGGCCATCAGCAGCCACCGCGACAAACGCTCCTCGATCTTGTGTCGGCCATTGGCCAGCGCCGTCTCAGTGCTCTGCGTCATGAAGGAATGGGCGTAAAGTAATAGGACCTTTAGCAGTGAGCCGCTCGCGCCTATGGCCTCTCGCAGATGTTCAGCCGAGAGGCGCTGACCTTGGCCTGCTACCTGCATGTAGGTCTGATGGGGCGCTCGCGTGTCGTCACCCATGATGACGGACACGCCCGTCATGCCCTCGCGACCGATCATCCCTATCTCAAGCTCGCTCTCGCCATTGGCGACGACGGAGGCAAAGCCACTCTCTGGGAAGTACACGTTATCGACGCGCTTGTTGCGGGCAGCCAGGACCTTGCGGACTGGAAGATCAACCGCTTCAAGATGGGGTTCGAGCAGGCGGTAGTCGGCACGCGAGAGACGTGCCAGCAGGCGGTTCGACGGCATTAGGCTACTCTCGGCGCGGCTAGGCGCGAAGTGCCAGAGCCAGACGACCTATTTGAGGTTGGTCGAGATGTCCCGAGCGTCGATCAATCCTTCAGGCCGCAGCAAGCGCGATGATCGACAGTGAAGGTCTCGCCCGCGTAGCGACGGCGGCCCAGATGCTGCGTTGTTCCCGTATGTACGCCCTTGCAGCTCCTGTGTCCAATGTGCTTAAGCTCGGCTGTCGGAACTTTTGTTCTAAATCGTACGTTCCACATGATGAAAAACCCGGAAAATGATGTAAATGACAGGATCGGGAGGTCGTTCCGCGATCGGAGCCAGGACCTGATTGTGGAACCGCTTCCGAAGCGCTGGGTCGACCTACTCCGATTTCTTGACGAGCGGGAACGGGAGAAGCTTCTGCGTGAAGCGGCGAAGGCCGTGCCCCCACCCTCTCGATAAGAAAGTGCCCAAGTTTGTTATCCTGCTCCTTGGACTTGCACCGCTGCTTTGCGTGCTGGTTGTGATAGGTGAGCCAGCGCTCTCTCGCGCTGCAGCCACCGCAGCGATGATCGGGTTAGGGGTGGCGGTCGCCGTATTGGTGATGTGGGTGGTCATCGACGTTGTGCGTCACGGCCGGCGGTTCTTGTCGCGCCCGTGGTAGACACTGGTGGCGTTGAAGCAAGCCGCGCTCCAGCGCATGGCGGCGCTGAAATACCGATGAGGCAACTGATGGCTCAACGTCGTGACCCATAGCCGTGCGGCTCAAGCCGGGCTTGCCCCTTCCGTTCCCCGCAGCGCGTGCACCTAAGCGCGCGCGATAGCGTCAGCAACGGCGTTTGCATGTGGAGGCCATGCCGATCGGCGAGCGCGCGGGGCGCGACCATGACGCTGTGCTGGCACCCATCGCAGCCAAGCCACAACCGCTTACCCAAGCCCTCCACCATGGCCAGATGAGCCTGCTTCCAGGCGTCGTCCGTGGGCGTGCGGTGCCAGCTCATGCTGGCCAGGATGCCGCGGTTCGCGCCGGCGAGAAAGCCACGACAGGTGGTGGCGATCGGCGCCAGCCCAGACTACATTTGGGACATGCCCAAGTGCAAAACGTGCGACGATACCGAGTGGGTTTGCGAGAACCACCCCGATCGCCCATGGGACAGACGCAACCCACGCGGATGTGAGTGCGGGGCCGGCGCTCCTTGCCGAGATTGCAATCCGCTGCATCACGAACACCCGTCACAGATGAAGATCGACGCCGACGAGGCGGTGCGGCGCATCGTGAGTGCTTCCAGGCGTGGGTAGCGGGTAGTTGAGACGAGGGCGCGTCCGGGAGCGGGAAGGCTGTACCGCTCAACCAGACGCGCCATAAAGGCAGCGCGAACACGCTTCCCGCTGCCAGCTACCAGTTCACACTTCGACAACGCTGCCGGCGACGATTGGGTCCACACCCATTGCGACGGCCAAGGCCAGCGAGCATGACGCATCTGTGAACGAGGCCGGAGCTGATTTACCAAGACAGAAAAAGACGCAGGCGCCCGGAACCGGCGCCGATTTTGGGCATTACACTGACAGCTAGCATGACCGCCCGGCCGACGGGTCAGGACGAGATCGGCAAAG
>VBAB01000193.1 GCA_005888525.1 Alphaproteobacteria bacterium | reverse complement strand
TGCCCCTTGGCCAGGTCGGCCGCGTGGGCCGCGATCCTGTAGGTGATCACGCCCACCTTGACGTCGTCGCGGTTCGGCAGGCCCAGATGCTCCTTGGGCGTCACGTAGCAGAGCATGGCGGTGCCGAACCAGCCGATCATGGCGGCGCCGATGCCTGATGTGATGTGGTCGTAGCCCGGCGCGATGTCGGTGGTGAGCGGCCCCAGCGTATAGAACGGCGCCTCCCCGCACTCGCGCAGCTGCTTGTCCATGTTGATCTTGATCTTGTGCATCGGCACGTGGCCGGGGCCCTCGATCATCACCTGGCAGCCCTTCGCCCAGGCGATTTTCGTCAGCTCGCCCAGCGTCTCGAGCTCGGCGAACTGCGCGGCGTCGTTGGCGTCGGCGATGGAGCCGGGGCGCAGCCCGTCGCCCTCGAAGCGCTCGTAGAGGAAGCTCTCCTTGTGATGGGCGAGGCACCACTTGGCCATGATCGAGCCGCCGCGCGAGACGATGCCGGTGACGCGGTTGGCGGTGAGCGGTACGTAGGGCAGGCGAACGCCCGCGTGGATGGTGAAGTAGTCCACCCCCTGCTCGCACTGCTCGATCAGCGTGTCCTTGTACATCTCCCAGGTGAGCTTGACCGGGTCGCCGCCGCACTTTTCCAGCGCCTGGTAGATCGGCACCGTGCCGATCGGGACGGGTGAGTTGCGCAAGATCCACTCGCGCGTGTTGTGGATGTTGCGGCCCGTCGAGAGGTCCATGACGGTGTCGCCGCCCCAGCGGATCGCCCACACCATCTTCTCCACCTCCTCCTCAACGGAAGACGTGACGGCCGAGTTGCCGATGTTGGCGTTGATTTTCACCAGGAAGTTGCGGCCGATCGCCATCGGCTCCAATTCCGCGTGGTTGATGTTGGCCGGGATGATGGCCCGCCCGCGCGCGATCTCGGAGCGCACGAACTCGGGCGTGATGTGCTCGGGGATGGCCGCGCCGAAGCTCTCGCCGTCGGCGACTGCCGCCTTGGCGCGGGCGAGGGCGGCCGTGCGGCCCAGGTTCTCGCGGTGGGCGACGTAGATCATCTCCTTGGTGATGATGCCGGCGCGGGCGAACTCGAGCTGCGTCACCGGCTTGCCCGGGAGCCCACGCAGCGGCGCGCTCTTGTTGGGGAAGTCGCGAGCCAGGTGCTTGGCTTGAACGTTGCCGTTGTCCTCCGGCTTGATGTCGCGGCCCCGATACTCCTCGACGCCGCCGCGCTCCTTTACCCACGCCTCGCGGATGCGCGGCAGGCCCTTCTCGACATCGATGGTGGCGTGCGCATCCGTGTAGGAGCCGGAAGGGTCGTACACGCGGAAGGATTTCTCGCCCGCACCCTCCGAGAGCGCGATCTCGCGGAACGGCACGCGCACGTCGGGGTGCCCCTCGGGAGCGGAATAGACCTTGCTCGAGGCGCTGATCGGCCCGGTCGTGACCTTCGGGACCAGCAGGTCCTTGCTGCGCGTGATCTTGTTCATGTTCACCTCAGGTGTCGGACATGTAGCTCTTGTAGGAGAGGAATGCGCCCAGGGCCAAGACGACGAGGCCTCCCACGACGAGACCTGTCGCACTGTCTCCAAGCGTCGCGGCGACCGGCGCGGCTATCTGCGGGAACCACATGCGCGCCAGTCCGCCGACAATGGCAAGCCAGCCAAGCACGGTGACGACGATGCGCCACCCGCCCGTCCACACGTTGTGGACGCGCACGACGGCAATACCCGCAAGCAGCGAAAGGATGCCGGAGAGGAAGATGAGAGCGTAGCTCTGCGCGATCTGGCCGATCATCGCCGGAAAGAGATCGCGATTGAGCAGCATGGCAACGCCCATCGCCACCAGCAGCGGTCCCATGAAACCGGCAATGAGCTTGGAGTTTGCCACGGTCCGTCCCTTCGCCGGCATGACCCGGATCAGGTTCTAAGGGTGGCGGCGCGGGTTCAGCGCCATCTCAGCCGGCTCCGCCGGCCCCCCTGGAACGCCTCCAATGTGCGCCGATCTGGCCGCCCTTGCAAGAGCGCCGCCCTGGGGGGCAGCGCTGCTGCGTGCGCATATGAGGCGTGCGCCCGCCGCCTGCTCCAAGTCCGCCGCTGACAATGCCGGTGCCGGCCTGTATGAAATTCGGCACCTGCAGTCATGGGCAAGGATAGGGCGCGTGCAAGACAAGGTTTCGAGCGACGGCAAGCTGCACCACGAGGACCTCGAGATCGGCAAGCCGTACGATTGCGGCAGCAAGACCGTGACGAAGGACGAGATCATCGGCTTCGGCAGCGCCTGGGATCCCCAGCCTCTGCACGTCGATGAAGAGGCCGCCAAGCTGACCCTGGTCGGCGGCCTGTGAGCTTCGGGCTGGCACACCTGCATGATGATGATGCGCCTCGTCGCCGACGGCATGCTCAACCGCACCGCCTCGCTGGGCGCGCCGAGTGTCGACGAGGGGCGTTGGATGGTGCCTGTTCGACCGGGCGACATAATCAACTGCCGCTACACCATCGAGGAGAAACGCGATCTGGCGTCGCGGCCCGACGTCGGCATGTCGAAGGTGCTGGTCGAGATGCGCAATCAGAAGGGCGAGACGGCGGCCAACTGGCGCACCAACCAGCTGGTACGCCGACGTCATCCGGGCCCGGCGCCCGTCAGCCCCGGCCCGAAGCGCGAGCGCAAGGCTATTTCCAGCGTGTGGGACGAGCCCGGCACCGCCAGCCCGCTGCGGCCCGATTTCTTTTTCGAGGATCGCCGGATCGGCGAGCTGACGGACATGGGCGCGCACACCTTCGGCAAGGACGAGATGATAGCTTTCGCGCGCCAGTTCGATCCGCAGCCGTTCCATCTCGACGAGGTTGCGGCCAAGGCGTCGCTGTTCGGAGCCCTGTGCGCGTCGGGCTGGCACACGGCGGCCTATTGCATCCGCGGCAACATCACCTCGCGCCTCAGAGGCAACGATCAGGCTCGCGCGCAGGGCGCCCGCATTGCCTCCTACGGCCCCTCGCCGGGGTTTCGCGATCTTGCCTGGTACAAGCCGGTGTACGTCGGGGACACGCTGGAGTATCGCGGCCGCCTGGCCAAGAAGATCGATCTCAAGTCGCGCCCCGATCGCGGCATCATCGCGACAGACATTCAGGCGCGCAACCAGAATGGCGAGATCGTCTTCGCCGTCACCACGCAGATCCTGGCCGAACGCCACGAGCCCTATCGGCCCGCCTAGTCGGTTCCCCTCACGTCGATCCCGGCATATCCGAGGGATCACGCGCGCCATGGCGAACGGCGTGGATGACGATCTCGTCTCCGGCGACCTCATAGAAGATGAGATAAGGATAGGGCGGTGTCGTTATGCGGCGAATGCTTGGATCGGCCGTAGGCGTGCCGACATAGGGATATTGCACGAGCAGGTCGATGACGGCGCGAATGCGGGCCTGCACGTTGCGCGCGCCCTGCGGGGACCTGCTGACGATGTAGTCGAGGATCTGATCGAGATCAGCGAGCGCTGGTAGTGTGTAGCGCAGCCTCACAGGCCGTGCTTGGCCCAGAGGTCGCGTACTTGGTCCTGGCTGGCAAATTCGCCGCGTTCGGCGGCAGCTTTCGAGCGCGCGATGGCGTCGCGTTCCTCGGGCGTCAAGGGAACGGGTTCGGATTCGCTGCCGGCAAGGGCGAGCATGGCGCGAGCAATCTCGTCCTGGCTCTCGACTGGGAGCCGGCGTACCGTCTCGAGAGCTTCTTCCAGTAGTTTCGTCAAGGCGAAATCATAGGACGTTGCGATGTCCGGGTCGAGAGACTCTACCCCTTGGCCTTGAGCGACTTGTACAGATCGAGCGCTTCCGCCGGCTTGGCCTTCTTGTGCACCACGGCGTTGACCGCCGCGATCATGGCCTTGGGCGCGTCGGACTGGAAGATGTTGCGGCCCATGTCGACGCCGCACGCGCCCTGCTGCACCGCGTTGTACGCCATGGTGAGCGCGTCCAGCTCGGGCAGCTTCTTGCCGCCGGCCATGACGATCGGCACCGGGCACGACGCCGTCACGGTCTCGAAGTCTTTCTCCACATAGTAGGTCTTGACGTACTGCGCCCCGAGCTCGGCGATGATGCGGCAGGCGAGGCGGAAATACTTGGCGTCGCGCACCATGTCCTTGCCGACGGCCGTGATGCCCATCACGGGCATGCCCACGCGCAATCCTGCGTCCACCAGCTTGGTCATGTTGTGCACCGAGCGCGTCTCGTGCTCGCCGCCGATGAACACCTGGATGCCGACGCCCGCCGCGTTGAGGCGCACCGCGTCGTCCATATCCATGGCGATCTGCTCGTCGGACAGCTCCTCGCGCAGGATGCTGGGGCCGCCGCTGGCGCGCAGCACCATGGGCTTTTGCGACTCGGCCGGGATCAGCGAGCGCAGGATGCCGCGCGTGCAGAAGAGCGCGTCGCACTGGGGCAGCAGCGGCACGATGGACAGATCGATGCGCTCCAGGCCCGTGGTCGGCCCCTGGAAGTAGCCATGGTCGACCGCCAGCATCACCGTCCGCCCCGATGCCGGGTTGAAGGTGCGCGCAAGGCGGTTCTTCATGCCCCAGTCGAGCTGGTGGGAACCTTTCAGGAAAAAGCCCGGCGCCGCCTGCGGCCGGTCGGCCTGATACCTCTCACCTTCCTTGTCGGCTTCGGGCATGGGGTCACCTCGTCGTTGTCGACTTTGTCATACTGGAGCTTGCCCCCGGTATCCAGCCAGTGGGACCATCTGGGAGCTGTGGCAAGTCATCCGTGATCGTGAACCACGGTGCCTTGCTGGAGACGTGCACATGCAGCGCCGGGCGAATTCCCGGATCGTCGTCCAAGGCCCCGAGCGGCAACCCGTAGTAGGAGGGATGCGCATCGAACTTGCTCAGGATCGGCGAGCCACATACGCGGCAAAACCCTCGATGGTTGCCGCGAGACGATTCGTAGAAGGTCACGAGGCTCTCGCCTTGGACCCATTCGAAGTCCGCTGCTTTCAAGCTTGCTCGGCTGCGAAAGGCCGATCCTTGGGCCTTGCGGCACATCGAGCAGTGACAATTCAGGGCCTGGGTCAGCGAACCCGTTATCCGGAATTTCACTCCGCCGCACAGGCAACTTCCACGGATCATGCTCGCCTCCAAGACGCGCTTCTCACAATTCGAACCGTACCATGTCGTGCGCGCCGCGTTGAAATTGGACCACACTGAACTCAGATCAGGTGCCAGCGGCTTCCGATCATGGGTGGGCCCCGGAGCATTTGGGCTTGTCGCGGCGCCCCCATCTGGTTAGGAATCCATCATGCTGGATTGGAGCCAATGTTCCGCGGTTGAGCGTGTGCCGGGCAAGGTGAGCGGCGAGTGGCTGTTCAAGGGCACGCGCATTCCCGTCCGAGCCCTGTTCGAAAACCTCGAAAGCGGCGCGCGGGTCGACGATTTTCTCGAATGGTTCCCCGGCGTCACCCGTCAGCAGGTGGAGCTTGTGCTGCAGCACG
>VBAB01000192.1 GCA_005888525.1 Alphaproteobacteria bacterium | reverse complement strand
GTGTCGGCGGTGAGCGAGCTGGCGATCGGTCTGATGATCGACATCGCCCGCGGCATCTCCCGTGCCGACATCGCCTACAAGGCTGGACGCGCCCCGCCGGTCGGCAGGGGCCGACAGCTCAGCGGTGCGACGGCCGGCATCATCGGCTACGGTCCCCTCGGCCGCCGCGTCTGCGACCTCGCCCTGGCGCTGGGCATGACGGTGCTGGTGAATGATCCCTACGTCGTGGTCGAGCACGGGCAGATCGAGCAGGTGGAGCTCGACGAGCTGCTGCAGCGCTCCGATTTCGTGCTGCCACTGGCGGTGGCAACCGAGGAGACCGAGAACCTGATCGGTGCCCCGCAGCTGCGGCTGATGCGGCCCGACGGGTTCCTCGTCAATCTCTCGCGCGGCAACCTCATCGACGAGGCGGCGCTCGCAGCCGCCCTCGACGAGCGGCGCATTGCCGGCGCCGCCCTGGATGTGGGCCGCGCGCCCGACCAGATGCCCTCGCCGCATCTCGCCGCTCGCACCGATGTGGTGGCCACCCCCCACATGGCCGGCCTCACCACCGAGGCCATCGAAGGCCAGGCGCTGGAGACTGTCGCCCAGGTCGCCGAGATCCTCGCCGGCCGGCCGCCGGCGGGCTCGGTCAACGCCGAGTACGCCAGCCGGCTAGGACGCCCCCGCTAGGCAGCGAGCTAACTAGGCCCGAGCCCCTGCCGCGGTCGCCTCTGCCTCCGCGGCGTGATCGGGGATGTGCAGGAAGAAGGCGCACACGAGAGCGGCAATCAGGCTCAGCAGCGCCAGGCCGTAGAGACCGCCCGCGAAGTTGCCCGTCAGGTCCTTCATGTAGCCGACGTAATAGGGGCCGACAGTGCCACCGAGATTGCCGATCGAGTTGATCCAGGCGAACCCTGCGCCCGCGAGCGCCGTGCCGCTGAGGAACATCGGCGGCATCCGACCGCGGCCAGCGACATTCCCACCAGCGCCCACCACGTGCCCATCATGTAGCCGGCGAGCACGAGACCGCCCGTGGACAGTACACACGCGACGAGCAGGTTCCAACGCCGCTCATGCATTGCGTCCGAGACGCGGCCCCACACCAGCATGCCGATGCCGCCGCAGATATAGGGGATCATGGTGAGCCAGCCGACCTCCATGTTGGAGAAATCGCCGAGCGACTTGATGATCTGCGGGATGAAATAGAGCATGCCGAGGCTCGCCGTGACGATGCCGAAATAGTTCACGGCCAGCAGCAGCACCTTGGCATTGATCATCGCCTTCCAGAGATTGTGATCGGCGATCCGACCCCACACCAGCAAGCCGATGGTGCCGAAGATGTAGGGAAGGAGCACGACCACAACAGGAGGCACGCCACCGAAGTACGCGTCGAGCCACGCTCTGATTTGCGGCGTGTAGTACAAGAGCCCGAGGCTCGCCACGGTGATGATGAGGTACATCAAGGACAGGACAAGCACCTTCCAAGAACCGAACTTCGCGGCTTCCTTCGCCGGCGGGCGCTCTGAGGCGATCTTGGCCGTGATCCATCTCTTTTCCTCGGCGGTGAGGAATTTCGCCTGCTCCGGACGGTCGGTCAGCACGAGCAGCGTCAGGAGGCCGACCACGATCGTCGGGATCGCCTCGGCGATGTACATGATCTGCCAGCCCTTGAGCCCGAACAGGCCGTCGAGACCGAGCAGCCCCGTCGAGATCGGTGCGCCGAGTGCGACCGCGACCGGCAGCCCGACGAGAAACCCGGACACGATGCGGGCGTGGTGTCTGCGCGGGAACCAGTAGGTGAAGTAGAGCAGCATGCCCGGGAAGAAGCCCGCCTCGGCAACACCGAGCAGGAACCTGACGATGGAAAAGCTCGTCGTGTCAAAGACGAAAGCCATGGCACCGGCGAAGATGCCCCACGTGATCATGATGCGCGCGATCCAGATCCGCGCGCCGACCTTTTCCATGATGACGTTGCTCGGCACTTCGAAGATGAAGTAGCCCAGGAAGAACGTTCCCAACGCAAATCCGAAGTCGGTCGCGGACAGCTTGAGATCGCCGCGCATCGTCAGGCCGGCGAAGCTGACATTGATGCGATCGATGTAGGCCAGGATGTACGAGAGAACCGCGAATGGCAGCAGACGCAGATAGATCTTGCGCATCGCTGACTTTTCCAGAGCCGCTTCCATGGAATCTCCCTAGGTCCTGTGGAACCGAGCTTTCTGTGGCGCCCGCGCGACTACCGAGCTCGGCTCGGGCGCAGATGCTGCAGATGCTCAGGCTGATTTCGCTCCGGAATTCTCGTGAGATGCCATTGGAGCGACGCGAACTTTAGCGGACTGCGGCGCTACGTAGATATCCTGCCCACGCAACCCAGACTCTCTATCCTTGCCGACTCTTGCGGATGAAAACGTGCTTTCCGTATCGGCTTGCCCTCATATGAGCCGTCACGCCGACGGTCCTCCACCGCGTGGCCTGCAACGCCAATGCGAGGTCCCAATGCGCATCGCCGACGTCAAGACGCACGTGCTCGAGGCCAAGCTCAGCGAGCCGTTCGCGTGGTCGTTCAACAGCACGGCCATCCGCGGCGCCTGCCTGGTCGAGATCGTGTGCGAGGACGGAACCATCGGCTGGGGCGAGTGTTTCGGGCCGGCGGCGCTCAATGCGGCCATCGTCGCGGCCTTCCGCCCGCACCTGCTCGGCGCCGATCCGCTGGCCAGCGACCGCATCTGGATGCACCTCTACAATCTGTTCCGCGACCAGGGCCAGAGGGGCCTCACCGTCACGGCGCTCTCAGGCGTCGACGTGGCGCTGTGGGACATCAAAGGCAAGCACTTCGGCGCGCCGGTGCACGTGCTGATGGGCGGACCCATCCGCACTGAGGTCCGCGCCTACGCCACGGGCACCTACCGGCGCGGGCACGCCGACCCGCTCGGCTACATCGTCGATGAGGTGGCGGGTTACGCGCGCGAGGGCTTCCCGGCCGTGAAGCTGAAGATCGGCTTCGGCGTCGTCGAGGATGCCGCGCTGATCCGCGCGTGCCGCGATGCCGTCGGGCCAAAGGTCGGCCTGATGCTCGACGCCAACCAGGGCTACGACGTCAGTGAGGCGATCGAGCTCGGCCGCCGGGTCGCCGACTGCGACATCGGCTGGTTCGAGGAGCCGGTAGTGCCGGAGGACCTGGCGGGCTACGCCGAGGTGCGCCGCGGCCAGCCGATCCCCGTCGCCGGCGGCGAGACTTGGTTCACGCGCTGGAACTTTCGCGATGTGCTCACCGCCCGGGCCGTCGACATCGTCCAACCCGACATCTGCGCCGTCGGCGGCCTCTCGGAGGCCAAGAAGGTGGCCGACATGGCTGCCGCATTCGGCGTGCGCTGCGTGCCGCACGTGTGGGGCACGGGAGTCGGCCTCGCCACCGCGCTCCAGCTGCTCGCCGCGCTGCCGCACAATCCGCCGCGCCATACCCCGCTGGAGCCGCTGCTGGAGTTCGATCGCTCCGAGCACCCCTTCCGCCAGGCCGTCCTGACCGCATCGATCGAGCATGTCGGCGGTGTCGTGCGCGTGCCTGAAGGCCCCGGCCTCGGCATCGCCATCGATCGAACCGCCTTGGAGCGTTTCGCCAGCAAGCATGCGGCATGAATCGGCGGCTGATCGGCCAGGAGAGCTACCGCCCGGCCATCGCATACGCGAGCGTCTTGTAGGCGAGCGCCGCGGCGGTGTAGTCGCACGCGTGCAGACCGGCAATAGGCGCGAACTCGACGAGATCGACCCCGACCACCCGTCCGGCTGCCTCGCAAGCGCGCCGCAGCAGCGCGAGCGTCTGGCCATAGGACAGCCCGCCAGGGGTTGGCGTGCCGGTCGCCGGCATGACAGAGGAATCCAAAACGTCGACATCGAGGGTGACGTAGACCGGGCGCCCCCGGAGCGGGGCGACGATCTGCTCGATGTCCCAGCGCGCCTGGTCCTTGGCCCAATGGATGGTGATGCGATCGCGGTTGGCGGCGTAGAACTCCACCTCCTCCGTCGACACCGCGCGGATGCCGACCGAGACGAGGGAGACATCCGCCAGGTCGAGCACCCGGCGCATGGCGGCGGCATGCGAGTAGCGCTCGCCCAGATAACCGTCGCGCAGGTCGGCGTGAGCATCGAGCTGGAGCACCACGAGGCCCGGATTGCGTGCGGCGACAGGGCGGATCGCCCCCAGGGTCAGCGAATGCTCGCCGCCCAGCACGAACGGGAACTTGCCCTCCGCCAGCACGCCTTCGACCAGGCCGGCAAGCTGGCCCAGCGCCGCCTCGATCGGACGCGCGATCGTGGGCTCGCGCACGGTCGCGACGCCCCAGGCGCGATAGGGCTCGCATTCGAGCTCGTCGTCGTAGAGCTCCAACTGCTGGCTCGCCTTCACGATCGCCGCCGGCCCAGCCGCGGTGCCGCTGCCATAGCTCACGGAGGCCTCGAGGCCGAAGGGAATGACGACAGCCCGCGCCGAGCCCGGGTCGTGGGCGTCGGCGCGCACGGGATCGAGGAAGCTCTGCTCGGCCGGACAATACTCGAAGGCCGCGGTCACGCCTGGACCTGTTGCGCCTCTCGGCGGCTCTCCCTGCGCTCGCTCTGCTCGACCTCGGCCGGATACATCGTCAGCATCGGCTGGTCGAGCAGGATGGCCTCATCGAAGGCGCCGTAGCCGTTGAAGCGTCCGGCGATGGCGCGACCATAGGCGCCCGTGTTGCCGATCTCGATGTAATCGCCTTCCTTGATCCTCGCCGGCAGCAGGAACGGCCCCTTCATGAAGTCGATCGTGTCGCAGGTGGGACCCCAGAACGAGAACGCCGTCATCGGCTCTCCCGCCTCCGTCTCCCGGCCGATCAGGCGGACCGGGAAGTTGAAGTCCATGTGTGCCGCATCGAACAGCGTGCCGTAGCTGCCGTCGTTGATGAACAGCTCGTTGCCGCGCCGCGCATCGACCCGCACGATCAGCGACTCCGCCTCCGCCACCAGCGCACGGCCCGGCTCGCACATCAGCCGGCAACGCTCGCCGATGGGCAGCCGCTCTACCCCATCGACGATGGCACGCACGAAGGCGGAGAGCGGCGCCGGGGCGCCGTCCTCCTCGTAGAGCGACGGAAAGCCGCCGCCGACATCGAGTCTGTCGAGCACTACGCCGGCCCTGGCGATCAGCTTGCCGACCTCGGCGAGCGCGGTCGTGTACGCTTCCGGCGTCGCCGTCTGCGAGCCGACGTGGAAGGTGATGCCGAGCTCCTTGGCGGCTTGCCGGGCCTTGACCAGCAGGCGCGCGGCTTTGGCGCCGGCAACGCCGTACTTGCGCTCGAGGGGGATCTTGCTGTTGTGCGACGGTACGGCGACGCGCACCCACAGAATCAGGTCGCGGCAGCCGCCGGTCTCCTCGGCGATCTTCTTCAGCTCCTCTTCGCTGTCGAGGGTGAAGCTGCGCACGCCGAATTCGGCGAACGCCCGCCGGATGGCGGTTCGCGACTTGACCGGGTGCATGAAGTGGAGCTCGGCGCCGGGAATGGTCGCTGCGTCCTCGATCTCGGGGATCGAGGCGACGTCGAATTTGCGGATGCCCGCGCCGTAGAGTGCGCCCAGCAGGAATACCGAGCTGTTCGCCTTGTAGGCGTAAGCGACGTCACCGGGAAAGTGCTGGAGAAACCACCGGGCAGCCATGCCTGCAGCGTGCGGGCGCAGACCAATGACGGGCCGATCCGGCTTCCACGCGCCAATCAGAGCGCTCGCAGACGGGAACCTTTCCATCTCATGGGACCTCCACCAGTCGGGTTGGACCAGGGCGCTGCTCGAACCAGCAGAAGCCGCCGTTGCAGGTACGGGAAATAGGGATTGCGGGGGATCGTGTAAAGG
>VBAB01000020.1 GCA_005888525.1 Alphaproteobacteria bacterium | reverse complement strand
GGTATTTATTAGCACATCGCTTATGGTAGGGTCCTTGAGGAGCGGTTCGATTGGACCAAGCCCCATCATCTCATCGAGCAGTTCATTGAGGAGTGTTTCGCGTTCCTCGGCATTGACGGGCAGACGCTCGCTCAAGACGTACTCAGCGACGAGATCGCCAACGAGCTTGCGCAACTCAGCCTCGGACGCCTTGTCGACCGCTGATAAATTAATCTCTTCGATCAGACGTCGGTGCAGGCGAACCTTGGCATCGAGCATCTTGCGTTGCGTGCGCTCGGCAGCTTCCATTCTGGCTGCATCCGACGACGCCTCCGCCGTCTCACGGGCGACGGCCGGCTCGACGGCGGGAGCGAGCCCATTTGCCGTGGCTGGACGACTGACAGAGAACCGACCAAGCATGGCCTCAGAACCCTTCCCTACAACGGCGCGATCCGCACGCGCGTAAGTAGAAGTCGCGCAGCACTCGTGCACGATGATCTATGATTGAACCTCACACGCGCGTGAAATCTGTTCTGCGGACATGGTTTAAGGCCCAACGATAGTTCCCAGGTCTTTCTCGAGTCGGCTCGATCGCTTCAACTCCGACAGTGGCACACCGCGATTGTGCGCTTGTGCAACGATCGAGCCGCCATCCGCCACGAAGCCCGCCAACCGCTCGCCGAGGGCTTCGTAGGCGTCGTTCTTCTTTACTCCATGGCTGCCGAGCCAACCGACCTTGTTGACAATCACACGGCCCTTGAGCGGGACGCCGAACTGACGATGCAGCTCATCGGCAATTCGCCGCGCTTTGCGCAATCCCGGCACCGACAGATCGGTGACGACGAAGAAGTGATCCGATCCCTTCAGCACGCTCTCCGACCACGGTAACCATTGCCGCGGCAGGTCAATCACTAGGTTGCTGAACTTGGCTGCCGCATTGTCGAGCAACCGCGCAATCAGATCAGGTCCGACGAGCTGTAGACCGTTCAGTGAATTGGGTGCTGCCAAGAGGCCAATGCCGGAGGCATGACGCGACAGCAGAACCTCGAGGAGTTGACCGTCCAGGCGCTCAGGCGTCTTGGCGATGTCCTCGAGCTGCAGATTAGGTGGCAAGTCGAGATAGTCGGCCATGGTTCCAGATTGCAGATCAAGGTCGATGAGACACACCGAGTTGGCCTGCCGCCGGCCGCGGGCGAGAATGAAAGCGCTTGCCATGGTAAGCGTGGTATTGCCGACGCCACCAAGAACTGGATAGAAGGCAATACACTTGGCCGTCCGCGCTCTCCCGTTGGTTTCCTTGGCACGGGTGGCACGTTCGCAGGCAAGCTGGAGATCGGTTGGGCTGGCCTGCCGCGGCAGCCAGTCGGCAATCTGCAGGTGTAAGAGCCGCCGGACCGCAGCGCTGCCAAGGTCGTCACTCATGACGATCACAGGCGCTTGCCCACCCGCCGCGCCGGTGATCGTCTCAAGGGACGTTGCTTCTTGCGCGTTACGTGAATCGACGTCGATCACGAGCACCGTGCAATCAGCGCAGACATTGGGCAACGCGGCCGCCTCAATCGCGCTGTTGCGTGATACTTCGAGCTTGTAACGCTGCTCCGGCGCGAAACCTTGCTTGAGACGCGTACCAAGTGCGTCATCTGCGGTCAGGAGCTTGACGCGGATTGGCGCCGCGTTGACTTTGAAAGGACGCAAGAACATGTCGAGTGTCAATTTCCGGCAGTTGAGAGGTCCTCGCCCGTGACCGTCGTGCGCATGGTCGGCATGGCCATCGGAGCAAGCCCCAGGAGACTGTTGAGAAAGTAGAAGTCGAAGTTCACGCCGGTGACCTCGACCGTAATCGTTGGCACCGGCCCTCCCGAGCGCCCTGCATATCCCAGGCCAGACGTTGCATAGCCGGACTGCTGATAGGTAACCGTGACATTGCTTGGCGTGAGGCCTGGGTAGGCATCGCACATTGCGGCGAGCTGGCCTGAAGCCACCGCACCGCAGGCAACCTTGCCGCGGCCGTAGACCAAGGTCTGCATCGCCGTGGCGCTGTAGATGCCACCGCCCGAGCATGCGGCCGTCGCGCCGCTGCAGACCATGCTGAAGGCATCCATGGGCGATTGCGTGGAGATATTTGAGGCAACGGGATCGGAAACCGCCGCCAGCCGGCCACCGAGCTCGGCGGCCTTCGAGGCGCCATTGTATTGGTAAAGCGCCAGCGAAAAGTCTACCATGCCGCAGGTGACGAGCAGCAAGAGCGAGACGATCAAGCTGAATTCGACCATGACGGCGCCGTCACGCGCCCGGCAAAGTCCTAGCAACCTTGCACGCACCGAGCTCATCCTTGGCCTATGCAGCGTTCCGAGTGGTTCAAGCTGATCGTCGGCGCGCTCAGTCCGAGGAAACTCAGAAAGCCGACGCCGGGATAGACAGAGTTGGTACTAACCTTGATGATGCGGATGCCGGTCAGAGGACCACGGAAGCTCGGATATCCGCTCACCAACGGGTTTGCGATCGTAGTTGCATAATCGATGGTGATATCCGCCTCGTTCCACCATGAGACGCGCTTGGTCGTCCCACCGATAACCCCCATCACGGCGATGTCTTTGGCGTTGGCAACCTTGGCCGCAAGCACGGCTGGATCGCATGGCGTCGTCGAAGTGGTCGTGTCCGTTACCCTTGCCATGTAGCGGGCGGCGTCGCGGACGCCGGACTCTACCAATTGGTACTGATAGAAGAAGGTGCCGAACTCGAACACACCGCAGCCAAGCACCATCAGGAACGGCAGGACGGCCGCCATCTCGACCATAGCCGCACCACGGCTGTCGTGCCTGAGGCCTATAAGCGAACGCATGAACATCTCGCCACTTCCGGTCCACTTGAAGCTAACGATAAAGCTGCACGTTCTCTTGCACGGCCGAGACGGCGCCGCCGCTGCCGCCATCGCCAACTGTCTCGCCAGTACCGACGAGGCCGACGAGCTCGCTGTAGTAGACGCCACCTGACACCGGCTCGGTCAGGAAGAACTTGCCATAGCCAATCGGCGCGCCGAGGTCAGTGCTGTTGCCATTGATACCGAGGTTGGTGCAGTTGATGACGGCGACGTACAGCACTCGGCGATCGTAGGTGGCCGTGCTGCCGCCGGAGTAACACTGCGGCGAGCCCTTCTCCCCCGTGGCGTTGCCAGCAACAGCCGCCGTTGGGACAAGATTGTTGGCCAGCTCGTAGGCGTAGACGTCATACCGTGCAGGTAGGTTTAGGTTGGACCAGCCGTTTGGTGCCGCAGTGCCATAATTGTTGGCCCAGTAGGCATTGAAGTCCCAGGTGCCGTTACCCACGTTGCCGGAGAAACTGGTGTCGCGCCCGAGCACGTTGTTCTTGTTGGGCACAGCGGGTGGTTGGACCGAGGTATCGCTCGGGTTGCACTGCTTGTTCTTATTGAAGATATAGCCCTTGCGCACATTCTGAGCCGGCGTGTAGGCCGAATTCGTATAACCGTTGTTGAAGGGGCCGTTCCACAGGTCGAAGCGCGTGTTCATGGCGTCGTCGGCGTTGGCGACATTGCCAGTTTTCTGCGACACAGTCGTGCGCTGGATCCGGCAATCGCCGCCCGAGATCGGTTCTGTCGTCGCCAATGCATCCCGAAGTGCATTGGCGCCATTTCCAAGCTCGGGTGTATCGAGCCACCCAAAGTTGCCGGGAAAATATGTAGCACCGCCACTTTGAAGCTTGATTTGCCGTCGCCGCAACGTGATATCGCTCGCCACATTGAATATGGAGTAGCCTGTGCCTTCATAAGGATTGCAGATGAACATCGGCGTGACAGGGCCCAGGCACAGCTGACGGCCGGCACCAGCCAACGGCCCGCCCGCGGTGGCGATCGCGGACGTTGTCGTTGAGTTCGAAGCCGCGCCCAGGAAGGTGGCGGGGAAGAACGTCGTGAAGTTTGCCGCAGCTACCTTCACCTGGACGTAGCGCGCCAGCTTCGGGTCGGTCGTTGTACTGGTAGTTGCCGTCGCATCTGAGGCTGGCAGGCTCGAGAGGTAGATCCTCGAGGCAACCGTAATACTGGCCGTGCCGGCATCGCCCAGCCGCATCTGGTTGCGGTTGGCCATCATGGTGTCGATAGCGTTGTTGGCGCGCGTGATGCTGTCGTCGGAAAGGGGCTGCGCCTGGCCATCGAGCTCGGCAGCCGCTGCAAGTGCGAACGCGTCCGCACCCGCCTGCATGAATGTGTGGAGGCTGTAGAGGCGTGCCGCATCAACCGTCAGCAGCGCGCCGCCCATCAGAAATGGCAGCAGCACGGTGACGTACGCAGCAACTGTCCCCCTGCTATCGGCGATGATAGGGGTGAGCCTGCTGATGAGATTCCTGCCATTCGACGCAAAACAAACCATGGCGACACAAACCTACGTGATCATTTGCCTTCCGGAGATACTCCGCCAACGATTGCAGGCACGCCTTGCTCGGCGCTGGACCCAGTATCGCTCGGCTGTGCCGTGGCGCCAGGCGTGCTGCTGTTGAACGTTAATCCACTCGTCGACAAGCCGCGCGGTGGTATGCTGCGATTGGCTTGGTAGCGGCGATAGCCGAGCGCAATGCGGCGACCATCGATATTGATGCGGTCGTTGTGCACATACGCGGGCCACGGATTGATCGTTTGCACCGCAATGTTGTGGGCGACGGCGTTGCCGGCACCGAATGTGATCTTGTCCATGCGATCGAGATACTGATCGTCCCAGGCTTTCGCTGCACCCGCACCTTGCAGAACGCAGAGAGCGACTA
>VBAB01000019.1 GCA_005888525.1 Alphaproteobacteria bacterium | reverse complement strand
CGCGGCTTCCACAAGCTCTCGGTGATCGACGCCAAGGGCCGCGCCGACCGCGTGACAATCCGGCTGAAGTAGGCGCGCCCACAAACGAAGGCACGGACTCACGTCGACGCTTCACGGCCAACGCAATCACGACCAACGCAATCACCACGTCGCCCTGAGCCTGTCGAAGGGCGGGCCGCGGACTCCAAGCGTGCTTCGACAGGCTCAGCACGGGGTTGCAGGGCTCGGCAGGTGAACGCTGCGCCGCGCAACCCACTCTACCCGCGCATGAACCCTTCGACCTCGCTCTCCGCCCAGGCCAGGGTCTGCTCCATCGCCTCGCCGCGCAGGTGGCGCACGGTCATCTTGGTCATGATGGCCTGCGTGAAGATCTGCGCCGCGATCTTCGGCGGCGACGGGGCCCCGGCGATCGACAGCACCTGATGGTTGTGCGGGTTGGGATAATGGTAGAGCGTGCCTTTCGGCGGCCCTTCCTCGGCCCAGGTCGGAAGCGTGGAATATCTCGTGAAGGGCGGCAGGTCGAAGCCGCCGCTCGCGGCCACCAGCTTCTCGATCGACGTGGGCTGTGAAAGATGCACGAGCAGGCTCTTGGCCGCCGACTTGTTCTTGCTGAAGTTCCAGATGCCCCAGAAGAACGGCAGGAACGGCGCGAAACGGCCCTTCGGACCCGAAGGCATGCCGTGCGTCCACAACTGCTCGGCAACTTGCGGCGCGTCGCGCTTTGCCACGGCCCACGCGCTCGGAGGGTTGAGGATTAGCGCGCCGCGGCCCGAGATCAGCCACTTGTTGTTGGAAGCGTTGTCCCAGGCGGCCGCATCGGGCGGAAAGAACCGCGCAAGCCGCGCGTAGTAATCGAGGGCCTGGCGCACGGGATCGCTCTTGACCGTGATCTTCCCATTGGCGTCGACGAGCACCGCCCCGAAGCACTGGAAGATGACGCCGGCGGCGACCACCGAGTCCTCCGTCGGGCCGAGCCCGATACCGAACGGGAAGCCCGCCTTGTGGCATGCCTCGGCGGCCTTGAAGAACGTATCGAGCGTCCAGTCGTCGGCTTTGGGCGGCGCGCCCGCGGGATACATCGCTTGAACGTCGATGCCGGCGTGCTGCTTCATCAGGTCGATGCGCGAGCAGGGCCCCTGGATCTGGCTGCCGATGGTCGCCGGCACCGCGAGCCACCCGCTTGGGCTCCGACCCAGATAGGTGACCGTGTCGTTCACCGGGCCGTTCAGCTTGATCAGCTCGGCCATGATATCGTCGACCGGCTCGAGGCTCTTGGCGTAATCGTGCGGCGACCAGCTCGTCATGTAGACGATGTCGTGTCCCGACCTGGCGTTGCCTTCGGCTGCGAGCGTGATGAGCATCTTGGCGCCGGTATAGTGGTCGATCTGGACCTCGACCTTCTCCTTGGCCGCCCACTCCTGGATCAGCGCGTCGCACGTCTTGTTGGCTACGGGCACGAAATGGTCCCAGAAGCCGAGCGTGAGCTTGCCGGCCGCGTGCGCCGTGTGTACGAACGGTGCGGCAATCATGCTTGCCGACGCGGCGGCCGACGTGGCGATGAAGCGGCGGCGGCTGAACGGCTTTTGCTTCATTGTGTTGCCTTCCTTTGATCAATACCGTGCTCCGGCGCGGGCAGACGGGCCACCCGCGCCGCTCGGTCGTCAGCTGCGCATGAAGCCTTCGACCTCGGTCTCCGCCCATGCCAGGGTCTTCTCCATGGGCTCGCCCTGCAGGTGGCGCACCGTCATCTTCGTCATGATGCCCTGCGCATATATCTGTTGCGCGATCTTGGGCGGCGAGGGTGCCGCCGCAATCGACAACACCTGGTGGTTGTACGGATTGGGGTAGTGATACAGCGTGCCTTTTGGCGGTCCCTCCTCGGCCCACACCTTGAGCGTTTTCATGTTCGTGAAGGCGGGCACGTCGTAGCCGCCGCTGGCCACTACCAGTTTCTCGATCGCCGATGGCTGCGACAGGTGCACGAGGAGGCTCTTGGCGGCCGACTTGTTCTTGCCGAAGCTCCAGATCGCCCAGTAGTTGGGAATGAACGGCGCGAAGCGTCCCTTGGGCCCGGCCGGCATGCCGTGCGTCCACAATTGCTCGGCCACCTTGGGCGCGTCGCGCTTGGCCACCGCCCAGGCGCTCGGCGGGTTCATGATCAACGCGCCTTTGCCCGCCACCAGCCACTTGTTGTTGGAAGCGTCGTCCCAGGACGGCGCATCGGGCGGGAAGAACTGAGCGCACCGCTTGTAGAAGTCGAGCGCCTGCCGCACCGCGTCCGTCTTGATGGTGATCTTCTCGTTGGCATCGACGAGTGCCGCCCCGAACGATCGGAAAATCGCGCCCGCGGTATCGACCGAGTCGGCCGTCGTGCCCAGGCCGATGCCGAACGGGTGCCCGGCCTTGTGGCATGCTTCCGCCGCGCCGAGGAAGGTGTCGAGCGTCCAGTTTTCGGCCCTGGGAGGGCCGTCCGCCGGGTACATGGCCTGCACATCGATTCCGGCGTGCTGCTTCATCAGGTCGATGCGTGAGCAGGGCCCCTTGATCTGGCTGCCCGTGGTTGCCGGCACCGCGATCCAGTGGCTGGCGGCGCGGCCAAGGTATGTCGTCGTGTCGTCGACGGCGCCATTCTGCTTGATGAGCTCCGTCACGATGTCGTCGACTGGCTCGAGGTTGTTGGCATGGGCATGCGGCCACCAGCTCGGCATCTGCATGATGTCGTGCCCCGACCGGGCCTGCGACTCGGCGGCGATCGTCAGCCGCTGCTTCTCGCCCTGCGATGTGATGTAGTCGATCTGGACATCGACCTTCTCTTTGGCCGCCCACTCCTCGACGAGTGCCTTGGAGGTATCGTTTGCTCCAGGCACCCAATGATCCCAGAGACCGACCGACAGTTTGCCGGCGGCGTGTGCCGTGCGTACGAACGGTGCGGCAATCAGGCTCGCAGATGCGCCAGCCGACGTTGCGATGAAGCGGCGACGGCTGAGTGATTTCTTCTGCATTTGCGCTTCCTCCCTTGGTTGCAGGGCAGCAAGCGGGCAAGAAATCCATGCATCAGACGAGACGGAGTCGCGGATTGGCGGTCGCAATCCCACCGAGAGCCGGATCGCTTCGGATTGAAGCACGTCGATCCCGCAAGCCACGTCTCGGCCGAAGCGTGAATCCTGCTCTCTCCTATAGCTTTAGAGCGAGATCCACGTTTCAGGCGGAAGCGAAGCGCTTCTGCCTGAAACGATTTCGCTCGAGGCCGCTGCGCTGAGATCGGCAGCCTGCCATTCCGCTCACGGTGTTAGCAAATCAATTCCCCGCCGCGGCTCGGGCGCGCGCCCGGCCGGCGAGGGCAAGTGCCGCATTGGGCTCAACCCGCGCCCAGCTGCACCTTGGCGCGCGGGACGACGTTCGCGCTCTCCGCCACCACGGCCAGGGTGCTGACGGCGGGAATTGTCGTGCCGCTCTTGGCATCTCGGAACCATTCGGCGAGAAAGTCGAGGAGCGCGCGCATGCGCGGCAGCAGATGCTTGGCGCTCGGATAGAGCGCCCACAGTGCGGCATTGGTGGCGACCTCGTAGTCGGTCAACACCTGCACGAGCTTGCCTGAGCGCAGCTCGCAGAGCACCTCGAGCTCGGAGGCGCGGATCAGGCCAAGGCCGTCCACGGCGGCCCGGCAGAGCAGCTCACCGTTGTTCGACCTGAGCGCGCCGTTGACGCGCGCCGTGCTCTCGACGCCGTCCTTGCTGAACGACCACTGCCTGGTCTCGCCGAGCACGAGGCATTGATGGTGCACGAGGTCCTGCGGCATCAGCGGTCGACCAGCGCGGGCCAGATAGGCCGAGGACGCAGCGACCACGTGGCGATCGGGCGCCAGACGCTTGGCGATCAGCGAGGAGTCCGACAGCGCACCGGTGCGGATGGCGACGTCATAGCCGTCCTCCTGCAGGTTGACCTGCCGGTCGTGCAGGTCCACTTGCACGTCGATCTCGGGAAAGGCGCGCACGAAATCGCACAGCGCCGGGGCCACATAGCGGCGGCCGAGGCAGGCAGGCGCCGCAATCTTTAGCTTGCCCTTGGGCCTGCTCACCTTGTCGTCGACGCTGGCGCGCGCTGCCTCGATCTCCGAAAGGATGCGCTCGACGTGGGCGAGAAACGCGGCCCCCTCCTCGGTGATGCGGATCGACCGGGTCGTCCGATCGAACAGCCGCGCCGAGAGCTCGTCCTCCAGCGACTGGATTCGCTTCGAGATCGTACCTGGAGTCAGGCCGAGCTCGATGCCCACGGCGGACAGATTTTGCACTGCCGCAACCCGGGCAAAAATACGCATATCCTGGATGTCCATTCCCGCTCCCCC
>VBAB01000018.1 GCA_005888525.1 Alphaproteobacteria bacterium | reverse complement strand
AGGACGACGACGACGTGCAGAACGTCTATTCCAACTTCGAGGTGTCCGACGCCGTCCTCGCCCGACTCACGGCCGCCTGAGCCCACCTCCGCCCCAGTGGTGAGCTTGTCGAACCACGGCGATGCGCGGGTGCGGCCGTCCTTCGACAGGCTCCAGGACGAGGGCGGAGTACGCGGCGAGTGTCGCCTCCCCATCTCGACAGGTCCCCGAATCCTGGATAGGCGCTTGCCGCTGGGATAGCCCGAGGGAACCGCGCCTTGGAATCGAGCCTCTATCTGCCGGTCAAGCGCTTCCTCGAAGGCCTCGGCTTTCACGTCAAGGGCGAGATCCGCGGCTGCGATCTCGTGGCGCTGCGGGAGGGTGAGCCGACCGCAGTCGTCATCGGTGAGCTGAAACTCACCTTCACTCTCGACCTCGTCCTGCAGGCCGTCGACCGCAGCGCGGCGTGCGATGAAATCTGGCTGGCCGTACGCGCATCACGGCGCGGCCGTGGCCGCGAAGGCGACCCACGCGTGCGCAAGCTCTGCCGTCTGCTCGGTCTGGGCCTGCTGGCTGTCATGGCGTCCGGCAAGGTCGAGGTCCTGGTCGAGCCGGTGCCTTGGCGACCCCGGCGCGACCCCAAGCGCCGCTCCAGGATTGTCGAAGAGCACCGCCGACGCCGCGGCGACCCGGCAACGGGAGGCAGCACGCGGCAACCGATCATGACGGCCTACCGCCAGCAGGCCTTGGCGTGTGCGGCGGCGCTGGCGCTGAAACCGGCCCGCCCACGCGACCTCAAGCCGAACGCACCGGATGCGCCGAAGATCCTTCTCAGCAACGTTTACGGCTGGTTCGTCAGGGTCGAGCGCGGCGTCTATGCGCTCTCGGAGGGCGGCAAGGCCGCGCTCGTGCGGTGGGCCTCGCATCTCCCTGCGTAGCGTTGTCATCCAGTGGTTGCCTGCCCCGGCGAAGGCCGGGGTCACCGGGATCCAGCAAGCGCCGAAGTCCGTGGATAGATGGATCCCGGGCACAAGGCCCGGGATGACAAGCGGCTCACTCCGCCGCCTTCAGCGCCGTCGGCGAGGGGTTGCGCAGCTCGGCGAGCAGCGCCGTCTCGCGCGCTTTCGCCGCCTTGTAGTTGCGCTCCTTGATGTGGCCGAAGCCCTTGATGTCGAGCGCCAGGCCGGCGAGCGCGACGGCGGTGGCGTGCGACGCCGGCGTCAGGCGCTCGGCGATCTCATCCAGCAGCTTCTCGTAATCGGCGATCATCTGCCGCTCGAGCTTGCGCTCGGCCGAGTAGCCGAACACGTCCAAGGCCGTGCCGCGCAGGCGCTTGCCCCTCGCCAACAGGCGGAACACGGGCAGCATCCAAGCGCCGAAGCGCATCTTGCGCGGCTCGCCGGTGGCCTTGTCGCGGCGTGCCAGCAGGGGCGGGGCCAGGTGGAACTCCAGCTTGCGGCGCGACTCGAACTGCTCACCCAGCGCCTTCTCGAACGCCGGGCTCGCGTAGAGGCGCGCCACCTCGTATTCGTCCTTGTAGGCGAGCAGCTTGTAGTAGCCGCGCGCCACGGCCTCGGCGAAGCCGCTGCGTCCCGGCGCCTTGCTGCGCTCGACCTCCGCCATGCGCGCCACGCGCGCGCGGTAGCGCTCGGCCAGTGCCGCATCCTGGTACTCGGCGAGCTGGTCGGCGCGGAAGGCAACGAGGCTCTCCAGCGTCTGCGGCTTCGGCACGCTGGTGGTGTCTGCACCAATGAGACGGGCAATCGCTCCCGGTTCACGCGCTGCCAGGCGGCCGAAGCGGAAGGCGTTGCGGCTCATCTCCACCGCCGCGCCGTTGAGCTCGATGGCCTGCTCGATGGCGCTCGATGCGATCGGCACGTGCCCGAGCTGATAGGCGTACCCCAGCAGGAACATGTTGGAGGCGATGGAGTCGCCGAACAGCTTCACGGCCGTGGTATGCGCGTCGAACGCGTGCACGGGCGCCTTGCCGGCCCGCTCCTCGATGGCGTGCCGCAGCGCAGCGCCCGGGACCTTGAGGTTGGCATTGCGCGTGAAGTCGGCCGTCGCCATCTCGTAGTTGGAATACACCACCGCGGTGTGGTCCGGCTTGATCGTCTCGAGCACCTTGTTGGAGGCGGTCACCACGAGATCGCAGCCGAGCACCAGGTCGGCGCCCGCCACGCCCGCGCGGATAGCGTGGATCTGGTCCGCGTCTCCGGCGATCCGCATATGGCAGGCAACCGCGCCGCCCTTCTGCGCCAGGCCCGTCATGTCGATGGAGCCGAAGCCCTTGCCTTCCAGGTGCGCCGCCTGGCCGAGCACGGCCGAGAGCGTCACCACGCCCGTGCCGCCGACACCCGTGACCAGCATGGTGAAGGGGCGATCGAGCTTGGGAAGCGCCGGCTCGGGCAGGCTCGCCAGCATGCTGGCGACGCCGCTGTCACCGACCGACTTCCTGGCCCTCTTCACCTTGGCGCCGTGCACGGTCACGAAGCTCGGGCAGAAGCCGTTGAGGCAGGAGAAGTCCTTGTTGCAGGCCGACTGGTCTATTTCGCGCTTGGTGCCGAGCTCGGTCTCGAGCGGCAGCACGGCCACGCAGTTCGACTTGACGCCGCAGTCGCCGCAGCCCTCGCAGACTTCGGGATTGATGAACACGCGCTTGTCGGGATCGGGGAAGAGCCCGCGCTTGCGCCGGCGGCGCTTCTCGGCCGCGCAGGTCTGGTCGTAGACGAGCACGGAGACGCCGGGCACCTCGCGCAGCTCTTTCTGCAGGCTCTGCAGCTCCCGGCGATGATGCACCGGCACGCCCTGCGGGATGGCGCCGAAGGCATATTTGTGCGGCTCGTCGGTGACCACGACCACCTTCTCGATGCCCTCCGCCAGCACCTGGTTGACGATCATGGGCACGGTCATGCCGCCATCGAGCGCCTGTCCGCCGGTCATGGCCACGGCGTCGTTGTAGAGAATCTTGAAGGTCATGTTGACGCCGGCTGCCCGCGCGGCGCGGATCGCCAGGCTGCCCGAATGGATGTAGGTGCCGTCGCCGATATTCTGGAACACGTGCGGGGTCTTGGAGAAGGGCGCCTCGCCGATCCAGTTGGTGCCCTCCCCGCCCATCTGGGTGAACCCCTCGGTATTGCGATCCATCCAGTGCGCCATGAAGTGGCAGCCGATGCCGGCGTAAGCGCGCGAGCCCTGCGGTACGACCGTCGACGTGTTGTGCGGGCAGCCCGGGCAGAAATAGGGGATGCGGACGGCAGCTTCCGCGGCAAGCGGCTGGTTGCCCTTGATCCGCTTGAGCTCGGCAACCCGGGCCTTGATGTCGTCGCCCGCGCCGTTGCGGATCAGGCGCTCGCCGACCTTGATGGCGATGTCGCTGGGGTCGAGCGCGTACTTGGCCGGAAACAGCCACTGCTCGTTCTCGTCCTTCTTGCCGAGAACGCGCGGGCGCTTGGGCAAATCGTAGAGCTGCTCCTTGACCTGCGTCTCGATCAGCGAGCGCTTCTCCTCGATGACCAGGATCAGATCGAGCCCCTCGGCGAATTTCAGCACGCCTTGCGGCTCCAGCGGCCAGGTCATGGCAGCCTTGTAGAGGCGCAGACCCAGCTGGTTGGCCTTCACCTCGTCGATGCCCAGCTCGTCAAAAGCCGCGCGCACGTCGAGATAGCTCTTGCCGCAGGTGATGATGCCGATCTTCGGGTTCTGCCCCCCGCTGGTGATGGTGCGATCGAGCTTGTTGGCGCGGGCGAAGGCGAGGATGGCGGCGCGCTTGTAATCGTGCAGACGGGCTTCCTTCAGCAGCGCCTGGTCGCCGAGGCGGATGTTGAGCCCATCGGGGGGCATCACGAAATCTTCGGGGATCTTGATCTGGACGCGGCCGATGCGGCCGTCGACAGTCGCGGTGGCCTCGATGTTGTCCTTCACGCACTTGATGCCGACCCAAACGCCGGCGTAGCGGGAGAGCGCGAAGCCGAGGATGCCGTAGTCGAGGATCTCCTGCACGCCGGCCGGGTTGAGCACCGGGATCATGTAGTCGACGAAGGCGAACTCGGATTGGTGGGCGGAAGTCGAGCTCTCGCAGGTGTGGTCGTCGCCCATGAGAGCGAGCACGCCGCCGTTCTTGGAGGTGCCCGCGTGATTGGCATGGCGGAACACGTCGCCGGTGCGGTCGAGGCCCGGGCCCTTGCCGTACCACACGCCGAACACGCCGTCGTACTTGCCCTCGCCTCTCAGCTCCGACTGCTGCGAGCCCCACAGCGCAGTGGCGGCCAGGTCCTCGTTCAGGCCCGCCATGAACTTGATGTGGTTGGGCTCGAGGATGCCCTTGGCGCGCAGCATGGCGGCCTCGAGCGAGGCGATCGGCGAGCCGCGGTAGCCCGTCACGTACCCTGCCGTGTTGAGACCGGCCTTCACGTCGCGGGCGCGCTGGGTGAGCATCAGGCGGACGATCGCCTGGGTGCCGGTCAACAGCTGCCGGCCCTCGTCGAGAGCGTACTTGTCGTCGAGGCTGACGGTATGCTTGGGCATTGGCGGGCTCTAGCTCCGGGCATGGTCCGCGGGGGCGGCCTCATGCGGGTCCAGGTATGTACATCAGGGATGCCAGAGTCTGCGGGCAACCGCAAATTCGTCCGGCTTCACCCAGCCTCCCTGCGCACCCCCTAACATGGGTGCAAGCGAAGGCCGACGCAATCAGCGGACGCAACCAGCATTATCGCGGGGGACATTGCTGCCGTGCGGCGCAGTTGGGCCTTCGCAGGCGCAACAAAATTGCGTCTTATGCAGCCTCGGCGGGGCCGGCATGCGGAGCCCTCTCCCGTGAAAGACGGGGAGAGGATGCCCACCAGAGAGGACTACTTG
>VBAB01000017.1 GCA_005888525.1 Alphaproteobacteria bacterium | reverse complement strand
TGGGCATCCGCCACGCTCGGACTCTCCTATGGCTCGTCGAGCTGGTACGCGGTGCTCTCGGATTTCTGCGTGATCCGCAAGGGCGCCGTGCTTGCGGTATCTAGCTCGCTGCTCGCCTCGCTGGCGACCGGCGAGCAGGTCGACCCACAGGAGCTCGGCGGTTGGCGACTGCACGCGGAGACAACCGGCTTCGCCGATCTCGTGGTGGATACCGACGAGGAGGCGCTGGCGGCGATCCGAACCTTCCTCTCGTATCTGCCGTCGCACGCCAATGAGGCGCCGCCCGAGCGTCCGGTGGCACCAGGGTCGGGCGACGGCATGCGCGATATCATCAAGCTCCTGCCTGCGAAACGCACCCAGGTCTACGACGTGCGCCGCATCATCCGCGCCATCGTTGACAAGGACAGCCTGCTCGAGCTCAAGGCACGCTTCGGCAAGGTGGCGATCACCGCGCTGTCGCGCATCGGCGGGCGCACGGTCGGCATCATCGCCAACAATCCGCTGGTGAAGGGTGGAGCGCTCGATACCGATGCGTGCGAGAAGATCACGAGCTTCCTGGTGCTGTGCGACAGCTTCAACATTCCGCTGGTCATGCTGGTCGACACGCCCGGTTTCGCCATCGGCACCGAGGCCGAAAGGAAGCGCGCGCCCGGCAAGATCATGAACTTCATGCAGGCGCTGCAGATGTTCTCGATGCCAAAGATCTCCGTCATCCTGAGGAAGAGCTACGGGCAGGCCTATCTCAACATGGGCGGCGGGCGGAACTCCGACGAAGTTGCAGCATGGCCGACGGCGGAGGTCTCCTTCATGGACCCGACGTTCGCCGTCAATGTCGTGCACGGCCTTTCGCCGGGTGAGCCGGGTTTCGACGCTGCCTTTGCGCAAATGAACAAGGATAGCGAGCCCTGGGACATCGCGGGCCTCTACGCCGTGCAATCGATCATCGAGCCGCACACGACGCGCGACTACCTGGTCCGCATGCTCGACGTGCATCGGCTGCGCGTGACCGGCGGCGTCGGGCAGCATCTCATGCGCAGCTGGCCGACCAGCACCTGATTGCGACAGACGAGCAAGAGCAAGACGGGGAAAGACGCAGATGGCGAGAATTGAGGCCAAGACCGAGGTTACCGGGCTGGTGGCGCTGATCGAGAGCAAGGTCGGCGATCGAATCGCGGCCGGCGACCCGGTTATGCTCATCGACTCGATGAAGATGCAGATCCCGGTGCTCGTCGAGGAAACGGGGACCCTGCATCAGATCCTCGTTACCGTGGGTGATGCGGTTTCCGAGGGCCAAGTCGTGGCCATTCTCGAGAAGTAGGCCGGCAACTGGCAAGGCATGGAGTGCAGGCGTGAACGACCAACCGAAAGCACCGCCAGCAGCCGGCGGCTCGGAGGCCGACATCGAGGAGCTCCGACTACGGCGGGCCGAGGCGTTGCAGCTCGGTGGGGCCGAAGCTATCGCCAAGCACCATGGTCAAGGCCGATTGACTGTACGCGAGCGCATCGATGGGCTGGTCGATGCGGGCTCCTTCCAGGAGGTCGGCGGCCTCACCGGGCAGGGACGCTACGTCGACGGCAGGCTCGTCGGTGTGACCCCGGCGCCCTACGTCATGGGGCTCGCGGCGATCGACGGCCGTCCTGTCGCTGTCGGCGGCGAGGACTTCACGGTGCGTGGCGGCACGAGCTGGTCGGGCGACCGCAAGAAAGGCGGCCAGGGCGGCTTCATCGAAGATTTGGCGGCGAGCTATCGTATTCCGCTCATCAACCTGATCGACGGCTCCGGCGGCAGCGTCACTTCCATTAACCGCCGCGGTCATGCGGTCTTCCCGGGCGTGCACGGCTTCGAGCGCTCCGTCGAGCTGATGGGCAAAGTACCCGTCGTCAGCGCGGTGCTCGGCACGGCTGCCGGCGGGCCGGCCGGGCGCGCCATCCTCTCCCACTGGTCCGTGATGGTGCAGGGTACGAGCCAGGTCTTCGCCGCGGGGCCGCCGGTGGTCGAGCGCTCGCTCGGCCAGAAGACCTCCAAGGAGGATCTCGGGGGTGCCGGACTTGCGGTCGATCTCGCCGGAACCATCGATAACCATGCGGCGACGGAAGCGGAGTGCTTCGCTCTAATCCGCCGGTTCCTCTCCTATTTGCCGCAGAATGTCTGGGAGCTGCCGCCGGCCGTTGCCTCCACCGATCCCGTGGAACGCTGTGAGGACTCCCTTCTGCGCATCGTACCAGACGACCGCCGGCGGCCCTACGACATGCGCCGCCTCGTGAAGGCGATCGTCGATCGGGACTCTCTGTTCGAGATCCAGCCGACGTTCGGCAAGGCCGTGATCATCGGCTTGGCGCGCATGAACGGCAAGGTCGTCGGCGTCATCGCCAACAACCCCATGATCTACGGCGGCGCCATGGACGTGAAGGCGGCGCGCAAGCAGACGCATTTCATCGAGCTGTGCGACTGCTTTCACATCCCGCTCGTGTTTTTCGTCGACGTGCCGGGCTTCATGGTGGGCAAGGACGCCGAGGAGGCGGCGACGCTGCGCGAAGGCATGCGCGCCGTCTATGTCGGGTTGCAGGCGAGCGTGCCGATGTTCACCGTGGTGGTCCGCAAGTGCTACGGCATGGCCGGCATGGGAGCCACCGACAAGAACGGCATCGACTTCAAGATCGCGTGGCCGTCGGCCGAGTGGGGGTCGCTGCCGATCGAGGGCGGCGTCGCTGCAGCCTTCCGGCGCGAGATCGCGGCCGCGCCCGATCCCAAGGCCCGCGAGCGCGAGATCGAGGCCGAGCTCCGGGCGGGTGCCTCGCCCTTTCGCACAGCCGAGGCTTTCGGCGTCGAGGACATCATCGATCCGCGCGAGACGAGACCCTATCTGTGCCGTTTCATCGATGCGGCCCAGGGCGGTCTCAGAACGAACCTAGGGCCCAAACCCAAGTATGGTGTGCGCCCCTGAGGTGTCGCTATGCTTGCTTGCGAATGATGGGCGCCATGCGAGAGAATGGGAGGACCTCGACGATGCTTGATCGCAGAGCACTGCTTTCGGTCGCACTGGGGGCGTCGCTGGCATCGTGGAACGGCCCGACCCGCGCCGAGGTGAGCGAGGTGCATCTCGTGCGCCAGTTCGGTATCGGCTATCTGCCGCTTACCATCATGCTGCACGAGAAGCTCGTCGAGAAGCACGCCGCCAAGGCCGGACTTCCATCCCTCACGACCAAGTGGTCGGTGCTCGGCAATGCCGTGCCGATCAACGACGGTCTGATCGCGGGTACGATCCATGTCGGCTCCGGCGGCATCGCGCCGATGGTGACTGCCTGGGACCGGACGCGCGGCAACGTCGGCATTCTCGGCATCGGCGCGCTCTGCGCGCTGCCCATTTTTCTCGTCAGCCGGCATCCCTACAAGAGCGTCACCGAGTTCACGGACCAGGATCGCATTTCCATGGCCGGCGCCGGACAGTCGATCCAGACCATGTATCTGCAGATGGAGCTCGCCAAGGCGTACGGCATCGCGGAGTACAAGAAGCTCAACCCGATCTTCGTCAACCTGTCCCACCCCGACGGGCTCATGGCTCTGCTTTCGGGTCGCGAGATCACGGCCTCGTTCCTCGCGCCGCCGTTTCAGTACCGCGCCCTCGAGAAGGGCATGCACAAGGTGTTGAGCTCCTACGATGTGATGGGGGGCCCGGCATCGTTTCTTTCCGCCTGGTCCACGAGCAAGTTCCGCGCCGAGAACCCCCTGGCTTTCAAGGCCGTGGTCGACGCGTTCAAGGAGGCAACCCTCCTGATCAACACCAACCGCCGCAAGGCCGCCGAAATCTATGTGGTCGACACCGGCGGCAAGGAGAGCGTGGAGGAAACCGAAAAGCAGCTCGCCGATCCCGAAAACATCTTCGATCTCGCCCCCAAGAAGCTCATCAAGCTGACCGACTTCATGAACGCATCGGGAACGATCAAGTCGAAGCCGACTTCGTGGAAGGAGATGTTCTTCCCTGAAGTGCACGACCTCGCGGGTGATTGAGCCTGCCGGCAATTTGCCCAAGGACCTCGATGGCTTGCGATGCGCGCCTTGGCGGACGTATGAATGTGTCGAGCCGAGCAACGCGGCAACGGGTCGCGAGAAATGAATGATTGGCAAGAGGAGGACGGCTCATGGCGCAGGACGGCAACGCGGCCCGGACCATCGAGAGTCTGCCCCCGCCAGTCGAAGGCCCCGCCATCTGGTACGGGCCTGACATGGCGAAGCGGACGGAATGGGTTCACGCTCTGTCGGCAGAGGACCTCGGCGAGATCGAGCTGGCCATGCGGCCGCTCGCCGATGCGCAGGCCGACATTGCGCGCATCACCAAGGCCGATTTCCCGCTGCCGAAACTGGCGCCGAAGCTCGCACGGATCTGCAACGAGGTCGTCAACGGCCGCGGCTTTGCCCTGATGCGCGGCCTCCCCGTCGATCGATGGTCGATCCGTGAGGCTGCGACCGCCTACTTCGGGATCGGCAGTCACTTCGGCAACGCCCGGTCTCAGAACGCGAAAGGGCACGTTCTCGGCCACGTGCGCGACCTCGGCCTCAACGCCGCCAAGGACCCGACCGCGCGCGTCTACCAGACACGCGAGCGCCAGACCTATCACACCGACTCCTGCGACATCGTCGGCCTGCTGTGCCTCAAGACGGCCAGGTCGGGTGGGGCGTCGGCGCTCGTCAGCTCCATGACCATCTATAACGAGATGCGCAAGCGCCGCCCGGACCTGCTGCTGCCCCTGTTCGAGCCCCTGCACACCGACCGGCGCGGAGAGGTTCCCGCCGGCCAGAAACCGTGGCACGACATTCCAATCTTCAATTGGTATGAGGGACGCCTCTCGGCGCTCTACGCGCGGCGCTACATCGAATCTGCCTCCCGGAGGTGCCGCCACTGACGCCACAGCAGACCGAGGCGCTCGACCTGTTCGATGCCCTCGCCGAGGACCCCGCCATCAATCTACAGATGACATTCCGTCCGGGCGACATGCAGTGGGTGCACAACCATACCATGCTGCACGACCGCACGGAATTCGAGGACTGGCCGGAGCCCGAGCGCAAGCGCCACCTGCTACGGCTGTGGCTGGCCGTTCCGGGCGCACGTCCGCTGCCGCCAATCTACGCGCAACGCTTCGGCAAGGTCGACGTCGGCGACCGCGGCGGCATCATCGTGCCGGGCGCCAGACTCAACGCGCCGCTCGAGGCTGTCTGAGGCACCGGTCGCGACGACGGCGGGCAGCGCCGCCATACGTTCCGCCAGGCAGCGACGCTCGTCGGCGGCCTGTTTGACGATCGCCGTCGCAGCACGCTACGTTGCAGCATGGATGCGAGCGTTCATGCAGCCTCGCAAACGCTGCGTCATTGAAATGCGGGCGTAGTTCAGTGGCAGAACATCAGCTTCCCAAGCTGATTACGCGGGTTCGATTCCCGCCGCCCGCTCCAGTCTCCCGAGCAAGTCAGCCTCCAACGCAAGTCCTGTCGGCACGCGACACGCCCGTGCGCGGCGATGGCCGCAACCGAAGACAGCAGCGGGAGGGAGGAGAGATGGACCTATAGTTCAGCATTAGCCCGGTGCAAGGTATTCTTCCTACGATCAATATGATTCGTTCCGGAAGGCACCACCATGCACCTGCCGACCCTCGCAACTCTCGCACTCACCGCCATCGGCGCGTTTCTGACGCCCGCCGTCGCCACGCAACGCCCGGCGAAACCCGATAGTGCCGCCCTCGTCACACGCATCGCCGATCTCGATGCTCCAGCGATGGGCGCTCACCGCAGAAAGGGCCGCATCCACCGCTACCGCCGCACATTCGGCTATTGGCGCGAGCGACCCGTCGTCATCACATCCGGTCATCGCCTTCACTATTTCCCTGGCGAGATCGTCTACAGGTATTTGCCGGGCGACTGCTGTTGGCGCCGCGGCGGGCGATAGACGAGATCGTCCTGATGGAAGCACTGGCCGCTCGCCTCATTGATCGCAAGAGCTGAACCTGCCCTTCAAGCTCTCGCTCACGGTGTTGTGCTTCGTCTGGTGCTGCTTGTCGGGCAGTCCTGGTCCGGTGGGATATTCGGGTTGTTGCGCCTGTTGCTGCTGCGCCTGTTGTCGGTGTTGACGGCGTTGCGTAGAGCCCTCTTCGCGCGTGCCGGCCATGAAACGCTCCCATTGTGTCACGCAGGGAAAACAGCGCAGCTGCCGCTTTGGTTCCGCTTGCGCGATGATCTCCACAATGTCGCGCAGGGATCGGCGTTTTCATCCACAGCCACAAAGAGCCACACTCGGGCGGCAGTATTGATTCGTCCAAGGTGGTAATTCGCCTCGAGACCGGACAATTCAACAAGAGGGCAACATGAAACTGATGCTTGGCAAGCCGGACGATACCGAACTCATGCTGGCAGAGCAGGTTGCAGGCGCGTGGCGGCCCAATCCCAATCTCGCCGCCGAGATGGCTGCTTTCCTCAAGGGCGCCGACCCGGAGCAGTTCGAAATGTGGGTCGAGGAGCCTGAATAGCCGTCGATCGTTCGCTATTGGGCCTGGGACGAAGCCGACGCAACAGACTGTCGTCCCAGTACCCCCAAGCAGGGCAGTTGGGTGCCTCGCTGCCGCCGGCGTCAACGGCCGCTGTACGCGTTCAGCGCCACGAAGTGTTGGCCGACGTCGACATGGACGTGGCTCATGTCGGAATAGGTCATGGTGCCGCCGGTCTTGTGATTGGCGATCAGCCACCGCACAACCTCGCCTTTGCGGCTGCCGGCCTCGAAATCGATCGCCTCGCCGCTTGCGTGCTTCGAGACGCGGCCCGTGCCGGCGATGCGAGCGCCGGGGCGGCACGTGGAGATGATCTCCATGGGGCCAAACTCACCCTCGATGCGATCGAGCAGCTCTCGTGCGGCCGGCTTCAGGCACGCGAGCAGATGGAGCGACTTGCTGTCGCGTTTCAGCGGGCGTCTGGCGAGCTGAGGGACCGGAGGCAACCAGCGGCGCCAATAGCGGCTCGGGAAGGGCAGCGAGCCGCAGCGGCCGGATCGCCGGCTGTGCGACCGGTGGGATCAGCGGCTCCAATTGCGGCTCGGGCGCAGCGGCTCGCGCAGGACGTCGAGCGGGCTGCGGCACAGGTGGCACGAGAGGCGCCAGTTGCGCATCGGCTTGCACGACCTGCTGGGTCCTTGCCGTTGGCAACCGCACTCGGTCGCTCGGGTCTTCCGCGGCATACGCCGCGGATTCGGCTGCCTCAGCGAGCGCTAAGAGCACCAAAGCCGTCGTTGCGATGAGAAGCCGCTCGCTCATGCCGTCTCCCGGTGCAGGTGTTGTCGGTGCCCCGTGTGGCGACAGTGCGGCTCTTCCTTCACGTTGAATTACGATGTGTTTCGCGGCGATTGCGCTGCTCCATGTCTCGCGCGGAACAGCGGCGTCTCGCGCTCCGGTCTAAGCATGTGTCCAGCTTCATCATAAGGAGACTGACCATGCTGGTGCCAAAAGGAGTCGAAGAGGCTCTGTTCAAGCGTGTCGTAGATGGTTGGATATTCTCGGCGCCCAATCCATGGACCTTTGGTCGGCGCCACTCCTATCTGGTCAACGATGCGCAAAAGGCTGAACTTGGGATGCGGGTCCGGCGCGGCCGCTATTTCCGCATCGTGGCGCTCATCCCGATGTTCGGCCTCCCACTTGCAGCGTTTCTGGTGGCTCCGTCCTTGTTGAGAGCTCCCTCGATCACCACGTGGGTCGTGTTCGCACTCTTCGTCGTCGTCGCCAGCATTGCGATGAATCTTTGCGACTATCTCCCTCTCCGGCGGCTGCTGGTCGGTCTCCCGCGCACGACGGAGCGCATCGGGCTCGTCGAGATGCACGGCAGGCAGGCGCAGGCCATGTCGGTCAAGGCTCTGGCGACGATCGCACTAATCGAATTGCTGGCGTGCCTAGCCGTCGTTGCGCAGTGGCTCACGTCGGTTCGGGGCAACCCGATCACGCTCGTCAGCGCCGCCATCTTCGGCCTATTGGGAATTCTCTTTCTTCGAATGCTGTTCGTCAGGCTCAGAACGCCGCAATCGGCCGGATAGAACCGTGTGGCTCGACCCTGCCGCCGCGGGTGGAACGGTTCGCTCCACCGTATCGAGATTGGCCATTGAAGTGGACTGCTCGTAAGATAGGATCGGCGCCTGTGAGCGGCCAAAAGTCAAGTCGAGCCCAAGTGACGAGGAGTGCGCGATGCCGGAAATCTATGTGCATGCCGTGGAAGGACGAACGATCGAACAGAAGCGCAGTCTGGTGAAGGACATCACCGACGCCGTCGTGCGCCACTTCAAGGTTCCGGCGGAAGCCGTGATGGTGCAGATCATGGAAAGTCCGAAGGATTCGAAG
>VBAB01000993.1 GCA_005888525.1 Alphaproteobacteria bacterium | reverse complement strand
AAGACCGGGAATGATGAGATGGAATACAGGAGCCGTCATGCCCGAAGACCGATCCGGTTCATGGTTCGTGCATCGAGGGTTACCGGATCGCGCGAGCCGGCTCAAGCGGCCGCAGGGTGAGGCGGCTGGCGGGGCGAGGGCTTGCGTTTCACGCCTGCGGGGCGACCGCGATTGCATCCGATCGGCGGTCGTGCCAGGCTCTTTCCTGTTGACTGGGCGGCCGCGGAAGCGACTTGGCAATCTTCGGGAAAGTGGGCCGATCCCTGGTGGTGCCGCCGCGTATGGGAACACGTGTCCCATGCGGGATTTCCTGTTTCTCTTTGCTGCAATGCGCATAAGATGGGCGGCCGCGGCACAGCGGTGGATCGAAGAGGCGGAGCCTTCGTTCGTCTATGACATCACAAACGTCGCAGTTTCAGCGCACCGGTCTGCCGTGCACCATCCTGTTCGTCGATGTATGCGGCAGCACGCAGCTCTACGAGACGCTCGGCAATGCGCGCGCGCAGGCCATCATTGCCAAGACCCTGGCGATACTTTCCCAGGCTGCAAGCCGGCACCTGGGCACCATCATCAAGACCATCGGCGATGAGGTGATGTGCACCTTCACGACGGCGCGCGATGCGGCGCATGCGGCGTTGGACATGCAGCGGTCGATCAAGCATGCGGTCGCGCACGAGGATATGGGCATCAAATCGCTGGCGGTGCGCGTCGGCTTCCACAGCGGGCCCGTGATCTCGCACGCGGCCGATGTTTTCGGGGATACCGTGAACGTGGCGGCGCGCCTGGTTGGGCACGCCAAGCCCGCGCAAATCCTGATCGCGAAACAGACACTCAGGAAGTTGCCCAGAGAAGTGGCAGCCACGACGCGGTTTGTCGGTGCCACCGCCGTCAAGGGCAAGAAGGAGCCGGTGGAGCTCTACGAGCTGATCTGGGAGCGCGAGAACCTGACACTCGTGCAGGACGTCGCCGCCATCGAGGCGCGGGCCGAGAACATCCGGCTGACGGCGACCTTCGGGAACGTGACGATCGAGCTTGGGAGCAGCAAGCCCGCCCTGCACATGGGGCGGGGACCCGAGAACGAGTTCGTCATTCCCGATCCCCTGGCGTCCCGGGTGCATGCCCGCATCGAATACCGCCGCGATCGCTTCGTGCTCATCGATCAGAGCCTGAACGGCACTTACGTCCAGATGCAAGGGGCCCCCGAGACGGTGCTACGCCGGGACGAGATCGTGTTGGACGCGTCGGGTCTGATCGGTCTCGGCAAGTCTACCGCGGCCCAGCAGCAACTCTGCGTGCGCTTCATGGTGCAGCGCGGCAGTCAGGTTGCCGAGCGCGCCTTGTTCAGGAAGCGGTCGGTGCGCTGACGAAGATTGCGGCGACCACAACTTCAGATTGCATATCGGGAATTTAGCCGCGCGCGGCGTGTGTTGCTGAACGAGATCGGCACGGTGTCATCGGTCGCCCAGTCGTGTCACTTGAGCCACAATCACTGCGNAGTTAACGTTTTCCTCGACTAGGCGTGTTTCACTCGTCATCGAGTCGTGCGTAGGGCTTTGTCCAGGTTTCCGCGAGCCCGTTCGGCTCGGCGAATAGCAAGCCCAGAGTTTCCGCGTTGGAAGCCGCACGCGCGTTCAGCGTAGTTCCCGTTCGTAACGTGAAGCGTTTCTCGCGTCCGGTTCTCGGCGCCTGCGCATCGCACATGCGCTTGGCACGGCCCGGACACAGGCAAGCGACGTAGTTCCTCCGTCAACGTAGCGTCCAAGCGTCTCGCGTCCGTTTCCCGGCGGTTGCGCTCGAGAGCGTGCGCCGCGGTTTCAGCGTCGGCGCCTCCGCGCGCCGATCGTTGGGAGGAAAGCGTGGGTGATCATTTGAGGCAGATTGGAATTCAGCGGGGTAGGGAAATGCGCTCGCCTGCACTCATCGCCAGCTCATTTGCGGCATTGCTGCTCAGCTCGAGCATCGCCCGCGCCGATGGATCCGACGCGAAATACGTTGCGCCTCCTCCATTCAGCTGGACCGGGATGTACCTCGGCTACCATTCAGGCGCAGCCTTTGGGTCAGCGACCTTCTCCGATCCGTTCGGGCCTTCGCTGTTCGGCGACAAGGTGCGAACGCCAGGCGGGTTGTTCGGCATTCAAGCGGGCGCAAATGGCCAGTCCGGATCAACCGTGTTCGGCATCGAGCTCGACCTCAGCGCGTCCGATCTCGACGGCACCAACACCTGCTTTGCGTTTTCTCCGGCCTACGTCAGCTCCAATTGCCACGTGCGCACGAATTATATGGGCACGCTGACGGGTCGCCTCGGCGTGGCGGTGGGTCCGCAGGGCCGCACCTTG
>VBAB01000016.1 GCA_005888525.1 Alphaproteobacteria bacterium | reverse complement strand
TTGAGCGGCGCCATACTAGCCGCGTGTGTCCGCGATGTGAAGCCAACGCCCCGGACGGTGGTGGCGGGCGGGAATCTGGCCGATTGCGCTGACGCGATTGCTCGAGGTCGCGTCGGTGCGACAGACGCCACGGTCATCCCGGCACATGCCTGCCCTCGGGCTAGTTCCGAGGGGTCGCCGAATCAAGCTGTCCGCGAACTCGGAGCCGCTGGAGAGTTGGAGCCTCGGGGGCAAGCCCCGGATGACAACACAAGAGCCGCTGGAAGAGCACCGCACCCGATCCGCCCGGCGCAATAGCGCCCCTGCGGTGCTCGCCGAATGCATCCGTCATCAGTTTCGTCTATTTTGGAAATGCGTAACGCAGTGCAAGGGAAACGGCTTGGTCGTGGCCGGAAGTATTGCCACCCCATGTATTGAAAACGCCGGGGATGAGGGTGATGAGTTTTGACTGGTCTGGATTGCCCGGGCCGACCAGGATCGTCTGAGAGTCGATCCATTTATACGAATACCCAAAGTCGACCGTGAGCCCTTGTGTCAGCCTGTGACTGAACCCCGCCGACAGCGTTGTACTGTTGGCTTCCGGCAATGCCACCCATCCCAACGAACCCCTGACAGGTGAGATCTCATAGCCTATGCCCGCGCGGAGCTTGGTATCCGGTGACAGTTGATATTCGGCGCCCGCAGAGAAGAACCAGCCGTCGCGATAGTTGAAGTTGATGACGCTGGGATAAAGGACGGTGGCGGGATAGTTGTTGAAGGCGTACGAAACGTTTTGCAGAACGCTCCAGTGCGTCCACTCAACCGTGCCGAGCAGGGTGAGGTCTCGCGTGACGCGCTGCCGGCCACCGAGGCTGACTTGATCGGGCAAAGTGACGTTGCCGTCGACACCGAGTGTGGCACCACTCAACGGCGCAGTAGCAGGAGCCACAAGCAGCAGGGCGTTCGGTGTGAAAAACTGGTGACCGGAGAGATTCGCGCTCACTCGCGATCGGTAGCCAAGGGCAACTTCTGTGGTCGACGTCGGCGTTACAGTTATGCCAGCCGTCAAGCCAACGCCGAAGCCCCTCGTTTCAAGGCTGACTGGGGAATCGAAGTTAGTAACCGCAGGCAACTGGAACAAATCCCGGTCGAAAGTATTGCGCAGCCAGAGAAACTGAGGGCCGATCCCGACGCTGATACCGTTGGTGATCTTCCAGCCAACGATCGGATTGACGTCGATGGAGCTGATTTTGGCCGAGGTCGCAAGCTGCTGGGTCACGGTGGAGGGGCCGGTGCCGGCGGCGAGCGTGAAGGAGCCGGTGTCGGGAATCCTGGTCGAGAAGCCGAACGGCTGCGTGACCGACAAGCCGAGGTACCAGTTTGGGTTAAGGCGGTAAGCGCCGTAGAATGTTGGGATGATTTGGTTTTCGAAAATGTTGCTGGTCCGGTCGCAGAAACCGGCGCCGCACGAGTTGAGCAGCTCGATCGATGGCGAAGTCACAGCGGGGTCTGTCGTGATGCTGCTGCGCGGCATGCGGTAGGAGACGTGCGCTTCGGCCCCCCAGCCGGTCACCTGGGTGACCGCCGCCGGGTTCCAAAACATGGCGGACAGGCCCATGCCAGGCGTACCCTCGCCGGCAAAGGACATTCCTTCGCCCACCGCAGACTGATCACGACTGGCGAAACCCCCAGCTTGTGCCGCCACTGAGAAGGCCAACAAGGCGGCGGCAGCGGTCACAACGACGTGGAGGTACTTTTTAAACATAGTATTCCCCGACGCAACTCAGCCATCCTCAGTGTACCAGCGGCGCCGAAGAGAGTCTGTGGCGCGCTCGCAACACGCGCGTCCTGGGAGGGAGTTGCAAACCAATATGGTGGCCCAGGCCACGGACCATGGTCTGGCAGAAAAAGCGTGGCGGCGCCTACAGATCACCCGTTCACGTCATAGGCGGCGAGCGCGGCCATGTTGACGACGTCGCTGTCCATGGCGCCGAGCGGGCAGATCTGCACCGAGTGTGTGAGCCCCACCAGCATCGGCCCGATCAGCGTGGCCCCGCCCAGCTCCTTCAGCATCTTGGTGGAGATCGCCGCCGAGTGGAATGCCGGCATGATCAGCACGTTGGCCGTGTCGGACAGGCGGCAGAAGGGATACTGCTTCATGGCCTCCCGGTTCAGCGCCACGTCGGCCGCCATGTCGCCGTCGTACTCGAAATCGACTTGGCGCTTGTCGAGCAGGGAGACGGCCTCGCGCACGCGGTCCGAGCGCTCCCCGCGCGGATGGCCGAACGTCGAGTAGGCCAGGAAGGCGACGCGCGGCTCCATGCCCAGTCGGCGGGCGACGCGCACGGCCTCCTCGGCGATGTCGGCGAGCTGGGTGGCGTCCGGCATGTCGTGCACCGCCACGTCGGCAACCAGCACGGCGCGACCGCGGCAGAGCGCGATCGACACCCCGATCACGCGCCGGCGCGGCCTGGCGTCCAGCACCTTGCGCACGTCCTCGTAGGCGGTGGTCCAGTTGCGCGTGACGCCGGTGACCATGCCGTCGGCGTGGCCCATGGCCACCATGCAGGCGGCGAACACGTTGCGGTCGTTGTTGACCAGGCGCTGGCAGTCGCGCAGCAGGTAGCCCTTGCGCTGCAGGCGCGTGTAGAGGAACTCGGCGTACTCGTGGCGCCGCTCCGCCAGGCTGGTGTCGTGCATCTCGATCACGTCGGTGAGGCCGATGCCGGCCGTGGCGAAGGCCTCCTTGATCGGCGCGTGGCGGCCGATCAGGATCGGGCGCCCCAGGCCGGCGTTGTGGAAGGCGTTGGCGGCGCGCGCGATGGGCGGCTGCTCGCCCTCGGTGAAGATGATGCGCTTGGGCGCATGGCGCACCTGCGAGAAGATGCTGTGCAGCCAGCCGGCGACGGGATCGAGCCGGCCGGAGAGCCGCGCCACGTATGCTTCCATGTCGACGATCGGCTTGCGCGCGACGCCCGTTTCCATGGCCGCCATGGCGACGGCGGGCGGCACGTGGGTGATGAGGCGCGGATCGAACGGCGCCGGGATGATGTAGTCGGGCCCGTACGTCACCTGCCGGCCGAGGAAGGCCGCCGCCACCTGGTCGGGCACGTCGGCGCGCGCCAGTGCAGCCAGCGCCTTGGCGGCGGCGATCTTCATGGCCTCGTTGATGGTTGTGGCCTGCACGTCGAGGGCGCCGCGGAAGATGAAGGGGAAGCCCAGCACGTTGTTGATCTGGTTGGGGTAGTCCGACCGGCCGGTGGCGACGATGGCATCCGAGCGCACCTCGGCGACCTCCTCGGGCGTGATCTCGGGATCGGGGTTGGCCATGGCGAAGATGATGGGCTTGTCGGCCATCGACTTCACCATCTCCTTCGTCACCGTGCCGGCGGCCGAGAGACCGAAGAAGGCGTCCGCCCCCTTCAGGGCCTCGGCCAGAGTTCGCGGCCGACTTCCACTGGTTCATGCCCTCGGTGCGGCCCTGATAGATGACGCCCTTGGTGTCGCAGAAGATCACGTTCTTCCTCGGCATGCCCATGGCGGTAAGCAGCTCGAGGCAGGCGATGCCGGCGGCGCCGGCGCCGTTGACGACGAGCTTGAAGGTCTCCAGATCGCGCCCCGTCAGCTCGAGCGCATTGAGCAGGCCGGCGGCGGCAATGATGGCGGTGCCGTGCTGGTCGTCGTGGAAGACGGGGATGTCGAGCAGCTCTTTCAGCTTCTCCTCGATGATGAAGCAGTCCGGCGCCTTGATGTCCTCCAGGTTGATGCCGCCGAAGCTCGGGCCCAGATAGCGCACGCAGTTGATCACCGCGTCGACGTCGGGAGTGTCGACCAGGATGTCGATGCCGTCGATGTCGGCGAAGCGCTTGAACAGCGCGCCCTTGCCCTCCATCACGGGCTTCGCCGCCTGGGCGCCGAGGTTGCCGAGGCCGAGGATCGCCGTGCCGTTGGAGACCACCGCCACCAGGTTGCCCTTGTTGGTGTAGTCGTAGGCGAGGCGAGGATCCTTGGCGATCGCCAGCACCGGCACCGCCACACCAGGCGAATAGGCCAGCGACAGGTCGCGCTGCGTCGTCAGCGGCTTGGTGGGCGTTATCTCGAGCTTGCCGGGCTTGCCCTGGCTGTGGAACAGCAGCGCTTCCTGCTCCGTGAAGCGCGCAGCAGCGAACTTGATCGACATGGACGTTCCGGCTTCCCCCCGCTTATCCTAGTGCAGCCGCCACGATAGGCCCCCCGCCCCAGCCGCACAACTGCGGGCTGCTGCGGCGGACGCGGGCGCGGCGCTGACCGCCGCGGAACTGGCGGCGCAAGGCGTGGTTTACTTTGGGGCCGCCCGCGGTCCCGCGGTCCTACGACGGAGCTTTCGTGACCAAGGCAACACTGGGCAAGGCGAGCGTGGTCTGCGTGGCGCTTTGCGTCGGCGGATCGGCTTGGGCCGCCACCCTGCAGGATATGCTCGGCAGGTGGCGCTGGCAGGACTTCACCATCGAGGTGAGTAAGTGCCAGGGCGACAACGCCTGCGCGAAGATCGTGGCTGGGCCCAAGAACGTCGGCATGGATGTGTTTGCTTCCAAGCTCACCGCCAAGGATGGCGACTGGGTCGGCCAGATCACGCATCCCGAGACCAAGGAAGTCTACAACACGCGGTTCCAGCAGAAGGACAAGGATCGGTGGCGCCTCGATGGCTGCACCGCCGCCAAGATCTGCCTGAGCGGTGAGTTCGTGCGCGTGAAATGAATGTACCGCCGCTTCGCAAAGGCCTCGCCAAGACTCACGCGCTGCTTTTCATCGCGCGCGAGGCCAGCAGGCACACACCTCCAATCGCGGCGATGACCAAGCCGACCTGCCAGATCGGAACCAGCACGAATTCGAACTTCGCGGGATCGCCGAGATTGTAGCTGGGGTTCAGCCCCGCATAGCTCATCACGGCACTGGCCAGGATCGCCGCGACGCCGATGCCGCACAGCAGGACCCCGAGCCAGAGCAGCGCCCTTCGCATCGGTCTGCGCCCTCCCGGTCCGCTGGCGTGCGTCGCCTACCGGCTCAGTTGCAATGATGCCGATCCGGCGCTGGAGGACAGCTGAACGCTCTGGCTGTTGCCGCGAACCACCACGTAGATCGTGCCGGAGATGTTGTACTCGCTGTTATAGAAGCTTCCCTGATAGCTGTTGGCGCCGACACTGCGCAGGCTTGCCGTCTGCGCCGCCCGTCCCGAAGCCGTCGCGCACGTGGCGCTCATGGCGTAGGTGGTGCTCGATCTTCGGCTGTAATGGGCGCGGCACCTCGCCCGCTCTCTCGACCCGGAGGCGAACGACACCACGCCGCCGCCGCTCCAAGACCCGGCGAGGTTTCCCGGCTGCGCCTTGCCCGCCGGTTGGGCTTTGCCTGGATCGGGCAGGGCCAGTCCGCCCAGCAGCACCGCCGACACGAGGGCCAATGTTGGCGTCAGATTGCACATTCCGGTCATGGCTTTGTTCATCCCAGCTGTGGACGCGCGCAACGCCGCCAATCGCGAAAAGGTGCTCCGCGCTTGCGGCACGTCTTGTGCGCGCGGACGGATAATAGCCCAATTGCCCAAGCCTGCACATGCGGCCGGGTTTCCTCTATCTGACGGAACAGTTAATCCTTCCCGCAGGGGTTGGGCATGAGGCGCAGGGACATGGCGCGAGACCTAGGGAAGCGGAAAGGGGGACGCGCGCGGGGCCATGCAGGCGCCCCGCCCGCATCTCCGCCCGATGGCGACAAGCCGGGCGCCGGCACCACCGGGCCGGCGGTCACGCCCGCCGGCGTCACGCCTTCCATGGCCCAGTTCCTGGAGATCAAGGCGGCCAATCCCGACTGCCTGCTGTTCTACCGCATGGGCGATTTCTACGAGCTGTTCTTCGAGGACGCGGTGGCCGCCGCGCAGGCGCTCTCGATCGTGCTCACCAAGCGCGGCAAGCACCTGGGCGACGACATTCCCATGTGCGGGGTACCGGTCCACCGCGCCGACGAATACCTGCAGCGGCTGATCAAGCTGGGTTTCCGTGTCGCCGTCTGCGAGCAGCTGGAGGACCCGGCGGAAGCCCGCAAGCGCGGCTCCAAGGCCGTGGTGCGCCGCGACGTGGTGCGCCTCGTCACCCCAGGCACGCTGACCGAGGACAGCCTGCTCGACGCCAAGGCGCGCAATTACCTCACAGCCCTGTTCGACGGTCCGAAAACGGGCGCCGCCAACTCGGCGACCATCGCGCTGGCCTCGCTCGACATCTCCACCGGCGAGTTCGAGGTCGGCGAGGTGCCGGCGGCCGACCTGCCGGGCGAGATCGTGCGCCTCTCGCCCAGCGAGGTGATCGCCGCTGACCGGCTGCTGGCCGACGAGGGCGTGCGCAAATGGATCGGCATCGCCGGCGCGGCGGCCACGCCGGTGGCGGGCGCCTCCTTCGACAGCCTCGCCGGCGAGCGCCTGCTCAAGGCGCGGCTGGGCGTCGCCGATCTGCAGGCCTTCGGCCAGTTCTCGCGCGCGGAGCTGGCGGCCGTCGGCGCGCTGCTCAAGTACGTGGAGCTGACGCAGATCGGCAAGATGCCGTGCCTGCGTCCCCCGCGCCGCGCGGGGCCCGCCAACCGTCTCGTCATCGATGCCGCAAGCCGCGCCAGCCTGGAGCTGTTGCGCGCGCTCTCGGGCGAGCGGCAGGGCAGCCTGCTGTTCGCCATCGATCGCACGGCAACGGGCCCCGGCGCGCGCGAGCTGGCGGCCCGGCTGTCGAGCCCCCTGCGCGATCCGATCGCGATCGCCGCGCGTCTCGATGCGGTCGGCTTCCTGCACCAGGACGAGACGCTGCGCATCGATCTGCGCGGTGCGCTGCGGGCCGCGCCGGACATCGCCCGCGCCATTTCCCGCCTCGCCCTGCAGCGCGGCGGCCCGCGCGACCTGGCTGCCGTGCGCGACGGGCTGGCCACGGCCGCGGCATGCGCGCGCCTGCTGCATGACGGCGCCGGCGGCATCGGCCTGCCGGAGGCGCTCGCCGACATCGCCAGACGCCTGGCGGGATGCGGGAGCGACCTTGCCGACCTGCTCACCCGTGCGCTGGTCGACGAGCCCCCGCACCAGCGCCGCGACGGCGGCTTCGTGCGAGCGGGTTTCCGCGCCGATCTCGACGAGGCCCGCTCGCTGCGCGACGACAGCCGCAAGGTGATGGCGGCGCTGGAGGCCAAGTACCTGGAGGAGACCGGCATCAGGTCCCTCAAGGTGCGCCACAACAACATCCTGGGCTTCTACATCGAGGTGCCGGACGCACAGTCCAAGGCTCTGCTGAGCGAGCCCCTGGCGCACACCTTCCGGCATCGCCAGACCATGGCCGGCGCCGTTCGCTTCACCACGGCCGAGCTGGTGGAGACCGAGAGCCGCATCATCGCCTCGGCCGATCGCGCGCTCGGCCTCGAGCAGGAGGTGTTCGCGGAGCTCGCCGCCGCGGTCGCCGCCCATGAGCGCCCGCTCGGCGAGGTTGCCGCCGCGCTTGCGGAGCTGGATTGCGAGGCGAGCCTCGCCGAGGTGGCGGCCGAGCAGGGCTACGTACGCCCCACGCTCCACGAGTCCACCACGTTCGAGATCCGCGGCGGCCGCCATCCCGTGGTCGAGCAGGCGCTCAAGGCCGCCAAATCAGGCGCCTTCATCGAGAACGACTGCGTGCTGGCCGCCGCGGGCCCCCAGATGCCGACGGGCTTCGACGAGGTCACGGAGGCGCGCATCTGGCTCGTCACCGGCCCCAACATGGCCGGCAAGTCGACCTTCCTGCGCCAGAACGCGCTCATCGCCGTACTCGCCCAGATGGGATCGTTCGTGCCGGCACGCTCCGCACACATCGGCGTCGTCGACCGGCTGTTCTCGCGCGTCGGCGCCGCCGACGACCTGGCCCGCGGGCGCTCGACCTTCATGGTGGAGATGGTGGAGACCGCCGCCATCCTGAACCAGGCCACCGACCGCTCGCTGGTGATCCTCGACGAGATCGGCCGCGGCACGGCCACGTTCGACGGCCTCTCCATCGCCTGGGCTGTGGTTGAGTACCTGCACGAGGTGAACCGGTGCCGCGCGCTGTTCGCCACGCACTACCACGAGCTCACCGCGCTGGCCGGCCGGCTCGCCGAGGTCGGCAACGTGACGATGGACGTGCGCGAATGGCGTGACGAGATCGTCTTCCTGCACAAGGTGAAGCCCGGCGCCGCGGACCGTAGCTATGGCATCCAGGTCGGCAAGCTCGCCGGCCTTCCCAAGGCGGTAACCGCGCGCGCCGCCGAGGTGCTCACCCTGCTCGAGAAGACCCAGGCCA
>VBAB01000015.1 GCA_005888525.1 Alphaproteobacteria bacterium | reverse complement strand
CGCCTACCCCGACAACCTCGCGTACATCGCCGCAATCCCTTAACTCATAATCTTGACATCCATGCAATGAAGAGCAACATTTTCAACGTGGCATCGTCGCCTTGCGGCTGCGTGCCGTTCGGTGTCCCGAGCTCGCACCCTGCGCTTTCCGCCGCAAGCTGTGACGATCGTCACTCGGATCAACAGCTACGGAGAGGAGCATGACGCCACCTGACAGTCAGTCAGCCCTCGCCGTCGAGGCGAGGGCACGGTTTGGCAGCGCACAATTGAATTGAACTGATCAGACCAAACCGCACGAACCAATTGCATGACATTCTTCGAACGAGGCGACACCTCGTAAATGAGCCTGGATTGTACTGGGCACAAATCGAGACAGATGACGAGCCCCGGTTCACGCTCCGCGTGACGGGGCTTTTCACATCCACCTACAACGCACCCGCAGCATCCAGCAATCCGTCAGCCGCCAACGACAACTCCGCAACCACATCGGCCGCCACCTCGCCAGGCACCAACAGATCTACGCCCGATGGTCGCTCAACCATCAGTGACGGTTTTGATTGGCGGTGGTTCACCTTTCACCACCAGCACGCAGCCGCACCTACAGCTCCGATGCCATCCTTATTGCACGGGCTTTTGCCGGGAGGGCCGTGGGGAGGCCCCGGTCGCTGACGCTATCGTGTTTCTCTCAAGACGGAGAACTTATCGAAGCCACAAGCCTCTCGCCGGCCCACGTGCGGCATCGTGGCTGCCGAGCTGAGTGAATCCGCCAACGTCAATTCGCGTACAACTTGTCTTTTCGGTTTCTATCAGTTCTGCCGCCAAATCAGGCGTGAGCTTGCGGCGCGTGCTGGTAAGCCGCCGCGTTCTTGCAATGGCTCAACAAGCAACAGCTTGTTAGTCATGCCATTAGCGAAATCCCGGGTCTTCAACGTGTTGCAACCGAAAAGCGTCACGCTCCGCATCGAAGCAAGATTGCTCCGAATGCAGGGACATGCTCGAGCGGATCAAAGCAGCCTCGCGCCTCCCCGGCGGCGGGCAAATCGGCACGGATCAGCTCGCCGCAGTCCTGAGTGCGACGCCGGCCGCGTTGCTCTGTGGGCTCGTCAATACGGGCATCGTCGCGCTCGACCTTTGGCGCGTCGCGCCGCGCATCGAGATTGTGGCGTGGCTTTTCTGTTCGCTCGCCATCACCGGTTGTCTATCGGTCCGCCGCGCCGAACCGCGCACGCGCGAAGCGGCACCGCTTAGTCAGCGCGCCATACGGCGCACCGTGTTGGCGGCTGCGCTCTCCGGCTGCCCTTGGGCGCTGCTTGGCGTGCTCTACCTAGGTGCCGTACCGCACAGCAACGAGCTCATCCTAATCGCCATTTGTGCCGGGATGTCCGCAAGCGGCAGCATCCTGCTTGCTCCCGTCTATCCTGCGGCGCTCGCCTATATGGCAACCGTCCTCCTTCCGTTCGCGATCAAGTGCTTAGCGTTTTCGGGGCCAGGCTATCAGCTCCTAGGATTGCTTACGCTTAGCTACGGCGCCTTTTTGTGCGCCGTGATCGCAGCCTCCGCGCGGCTCTCGGTCGAGCGAACGCAGGCGCTTCATGCGCTCACCAAGACCACTCGGCAACTCACGGATCGCGACGAGATAATTACGACGCAAAATCTGCGCTTTGAAACCGCGCTGAATAATATGACGCAGGGGCTGTGCTTCTTCGATGCCAATGAGCGCCTGATCGTCTGCAACCGCCGCTACATCGACATGTACGGTCTCGACCCTGAGCGCGTACAGCCCGGCACATCGCTCAGCGAGATTGTGAGCATGCGCTACGCGGCGGAGGCTTGTCCGGATATTTCCAAAGAAGAGTACCTCACATGGCGCAGCCGCGCGGGCAACGCCGATCGTCCCTCCGATACGGTCTATCACCTCAAGAACGGCCGCATCTTCGCCATTCACTACCGGCCAATGGCCGATGGCGCGTGGGTTGCCACGACGGACGATATTACCGAGCGACAGCAGCTCTCGGAAGACCTCGCTCGGCAGCACAAGCTGCTGCAGGAGCGCACGGCACTCTTGCAAGCGATCATAGACAATTTCCCCGGCGGTATCGGTTTCTTTGACAAGAACCTGCGCGTCGTCGTGTGCAACGATACGGCCAAGTCGATTCTCGACTTGCCACAGAAATTCTTTGCTGATGGGCCGCCGCAGCTCGAGGATATCCTGCGCTTTAATGCCGAGCGCGGCGAGTATGGCCCGGGCCGTGTCGAAGATCACGTGGCAGCCAAGCTCGCCTTGATCGTGCACCAAGGATCGTATCGGTTCGTGCGAAGCCGCCCCGACGGAACCGTCCTCGATGTCCGCGGTGCTCCGGTCGAGAACGTCGGCTTCCTCACGACCTATATGGACATCACCGAGCGCTACCGCTCGGAAGCGAAGATTGCGCATATGGCCACCCATGATGCGCTCACGGGCCTTGCCAATAGGGCGTTGTTCCGCGACCGGCTCGATAATGCAGTGGCGGCGTCTCAGGCCGGAGAACGCAGCGTTGCGCTCCTCATGCTCGACCTCAACAAATTCAAGCAGGTCAACGATACCCTCGGCCATCCCGTTGGTGATTTGCTCCTCTGCGCAGTCGGCGAGCGGCTCGCCGGCTGCGTCCGCGAAGACGATGGCGTGGCGCGCGTGGGCGGTGATGAATTCGCCATCGTGCTGCACGTGCGCGATCCGGACGGTGAGGCGCAAGCGTTAGCCGCGCGTATCCTCCTCGCCCTCGGCCGCCCCTATCAACTTGGCGACCACAGCGTGGAAATCGGGGTCAGCATCGGCGTTGCCGTTGCCCATGGCGGTACGGCGGATGCCGAGCAGTTGATCAGGCATGCTGACGTTGCCCTCTACCGCGCCAAGGCCGAAGGCGGCAACCGCTACCGCTTCTTCGAGCCCGATATGGAGAGACGCGTACAGCACGTGGCGTGAACCACTCCCTTTACTCACGCCGCGTCCAGCACGCAGCCGCGCTAAATCTTCGCGGCGCCGATCTGCGTGAGGAGCGTAAGCAGGTCGAAGTATTGCGTGAAGTTTTTCACCTTGCCGTCTTGAACTTCGATGACGTGGCATGCGGGCAGCTCGATCGACTTGTTCGACGGCGGGATCGCGCCTGATGGCATTAGTAGTGGCCCTGTGTGCGTGCCCTTCCATACCACCTCAATGATTGCGGTGTCCCCGCTCGCGAACTCGCGCACGAACGTCGCCTTCGAGTCGGGAAAGGCAGTGGCCCAACCCTTCCACACGTCGATAATTGGCTCGGCACCCTGCAGGCGTCTCTGCGTCGGCTTCTCATCGTAGGTGCCGGCTGCACCGAACAGATCCGTCACCCGGTCCCAGTTCTTGTCGTTGTATGCAATCGTCGGAGCCTTCGCGATTTCGATCACGTTCGACATGTCCGTCTTCCTATTCTTTTGTGAGAGCATGAGCTGGCTAACATCCTCCTGTCCGTGAAGCGTAGCGTCAATCTCCACCAATGTGCCATTCTTCGCACGATGACTGTTCAATGGGACAAGCAGGTCTAAACTTTTATTTCAATGCTTTCAAACGCTTATACGCCTGCAGTTGCCTGCGTATCCAACCGTACGCTGTACGCTGTTGTGGAGGCGACAGAAGTGGCCGATACCTTGAGCCAAGTTGACGGAGTTGCACCATGTCAAACGCTCTCTACCGTTTCGCCAACGCGAGCTTCAACCCTCAACAGGTTGTTCTGATGACTGCTGCCTTTGAAAAGGCCTGGGCAGATATTGCAGGCAACTTTGGTCCTCGCGAGGTGCCCACTGCGCGGGACCGGCTCGCCAGAGCCATCATCGCCGCAGCGCCAGGTTGGCCGCACACCGCAGACACGCTTGCTGATGCGGGGATAAAGGAACTACAGACCCACTACCTTGGCGCCGATCGAAGTCGCGTCAAGCCGGCAGCCGAACTCAGGCATCAGACGGCTCATCCGACGAGCTTCCCGGCGCTACAGGTTCGTCGCGCGTAGGCGCGTTCAAAATTCTCTTGCTCGTCTAAGTACAGGACCAACTCCACCCAGCGTCGAGGGTGCACGTGCGATATCCCCGGCGAACAGATGGGCTTCATTGCCCAGCAAGTATTGCAGATCGATCCCCGCCTCGTCGTCCTCGACGCCTCCGGCACGCCGTTCACCGTTCGTTATGAACAGCTGACGTCTGTCCTCGCGAAAGCCATCCAGCAAATCGCAAACATCACGGGCACTGCATGACCGCGGAGCAGTTCAACCACATCTTGGACATGGAAGCAGCCGCCGGCGCTGCAACGGTTGTGGGAGGCACGGCCGGAGCGCCAGCGGCTTTGCCCGCCGAAGCCAGCGGACCGCCGATCATTGCCATCAATGGCGGCAATCCTGCGACAATCGAAGTCAGCACCACCTATGACAACCAGGCGTCCAGCACTTCGCCCGCGACCAACGACAACGCACCCCCTTCCCGTACTTGCCGCGACCGAACGGACGCAACGGTCACCGCTCCATAAAGATTATAAAGTCCAGCCAACGACAAGAAGCCGCGACTTCGGCGGCCTCTCAAAGAAGAGCGAAGACAAAGACGACTTACGGCGCCAACTTCTCGGCATTTCCCGGCGCGGTCTTGGTGATCCTACAGCGAGCCTGGTTAGTCGCGACGTTGATTAGGCTTATCGTGTCGCCCTGCTTGTCGTATCTGCTGCACGGATTGTTGGGCACCTCTTTCCAATCGGTGCAAGCCGTGTTGCCTTTCACCGACCACGTTCCATGCAGCATGCCTTTGCCAGCGGACTTGTAGAGGGCGCTGCCGTCGGCGGCGTAGTA
>VBAB01000014.1 GCA_005888525.1 Alphaproteobacteria bacterium | reverse complement strand
ACATCACGCTCCACGGGCGCCGGCACAGCGACCACGGGCTCGCTTCGGTCTTGCGCGCCAGGCTCTCGCCCGGCTCGGTGGCGCCCGAGGCGTTGAAGCTGATGCCCAGCTCCGCCGCCAGCGCTTCCGCCGCCCGCAGATGCTGCGTCTCCTCCGCGCCCAGCCGCTCGAACAGCGCCTGGTCGGGCCTCGCCATGCCGACGGCGCCCTCATCGAAGAACACGAGCCGCTGCAGGTAGACCTCGCGCACGCCGGCGTCGTGGGCGATGCGGACGAAATCGCCGAGCTGGGCGATCGTCTCCTTCAGTCCCGTCAGCCACAGCGAGACGCGCGGCAGCGCGAGCCCTTCGCGTGCCTGCATCTCGGTGAAGGCCTTCACGTTGCGCACGATGCGGTTGAAGTAGTCCTTGCCGCGCACGATGCGGAAGGTCGCTGCGTCGGCAGCATCGAGCGAGACGCGCAGCTCGTCGAGCCCGGTCTCGGCCAGCTCGCGGCCCTTCCTTGGGGTGAGCACCGTGCCGTTGGTGTTGAACAGTACGTAGGCGCCGCGGGCCTTGAGGTAGCGGACCATGCGCGGCAGGTCCTTCACCAGCATCGGCTCGCCCACGCCGTGCAGCACCACTCGCGCAATGTTCGGCACCTGGTCGACGATGCGCGTGAACAGCTCCCAGCTCATGTCGGCCTCTGGCTCGAGGTCGGCGTAGGTGCGCGGGCAGGTGGTGCAGAGCAGGTTGCAGCGGTTGGTGGTCTCCAGATAGAGGCAGACGGGATCGTGCACCGCTACCGCCTCGCGTGCGTCCGCGACGCTGTCGTGGTAGCGGCGCGGATCGATTGCCGTGCCGACGCCGGCGTGAGCCTCGATGGTCATGGGGTCTCTCCGACAGGAGTTACGATCGCTCGGCGCCGCCCGCTCCACAGGTCATGGGCAAGGGCGGCCAGCGTCGCCAGGGTGAAAACGGTGATGCGCGTCTCGTAGCTGGGCAGCACGTCGTTGCTCAACACGTCGTAGAAGAGCACTCCCCCCAGTGTCAGTACCCAGGCCGTGACGGATGGGGCGAGCGCCAGGAACGGCACGAGCACCAGGAAATACCAGGGATAGTGCGGGGAAGAGAGCACCAGGAACGCGGTCAGCAGCCAGACCAGCGAGCGCATCGAGGCCTCCTCGGAGCGGTCGGAGCGGAAGCCCACCGCCAGCGCGAGCCCGATCAGGACGAGAGCGGCGAGGCCGATGTACAGCGTGCCGCCGCGGGGTAGCGGGCCCGCAACCTGCTCCGCCAGCCACAACAGCTTGAAACCGCTTCCGGAGCCCGAGGCGAAGCCCTCCTCCTGCAAGTAGGCCGGCAGGAAACCGAGCACGCCGGCGCCGACCGACAGGTAGGGCAGATAGGCCAGCACGATGGTGACTGCGACGGCGAGCGGCAGGCGCCAGTCCCACGGCCGCCAGAACACGGGCAGCGCCAACAAAGCGGCCGGTTTGATAAGTGCCCCCAGCGTCGCCGCCACGCCGGCCAGGATCGTCCGACCCTGCACGAACAGCAGCAAGCCCGCGAGCAGCAGCGCGATCATGGCCGCCTCCGCATGGCCGTTGCCGGCGATCTCCCAAATGGGAAGCGGATGCCAGGCGTAGGCGGCAACGCGGGTCAAAGGCGCCCGCTGCCGCTGCAGCAGGGCGATGATCGCGGCCATCGCCGCCGCCTCGAGCGCGAGCAGCCCGAGCTTCATGACGAGTACGCTCTCTCCCAGCCGCGTGAGCGCGAGAAAGATGGCCTGCGCTGCCGGCGGGTAAATCGTCGGCGCGTAGTTCGCACGATTGATGAGCGGAAAGATCGCGGCATCGCGCAGCTGGGCTAGCTCCGGCGCGTTCGGCACGTAGCGGTAAGGGTTGATGCCGGCGGCCTGCACGCGCCCGTCCCAGATGTAGCGATAGATGTCGCTCGAGAGGTAGGGCTCGACGAACAGGAGCGCGAGCCGCATGGCCACGGCCCCGGCCAGGATGATGATCAGCGCCGAGCGTTGATCCGACCTCTCAGCCAGCCGTGAAGCTGCATAGGCCCCGAGCCCGCCGAGCGCAAAGGTTGCGATCAGAGCCCAGCCGCTGGTGCCGCGATGCAAGGTCGGCGTCGCGAGGGTCAGCCCGGTCAGGGCGATGGCCATGACGACCAGCCAAATATTGGCAGCCCGCGGCATCGAAACCGGATGCGCGGCGGCAATCATGCCACGAGGCTCGACCGCGCTGCCTGATCGCTGCTCGACGCGAGGTCGGGCGTCTCGAGCAGTCGCAACAGGAGGCGCCGCGTGAAGCCTGCCGGCGTAGGCTTGCTGCCGACGGCGCGGAAGGGCCGGCCATCCACCAGCTCGCCGATGAGTTGACGCAGTGCGGCCTCGTCGTCCACATCATACCAGCTCGGCAGCAGCACGACCGGAAGGGCCAGCTCGTCCGCCCGCGCCAGCGTCTGGCGCAACACGCGCTCCGTGCTCCACTCGACGTCCTGAAAGAGCCGGCGATGCGGCTGCTTGATGCCGATGAGATAGTAGCCGCCATCGGTCGCAGGACCGAGGACGACGCGGTCTCCGGGGGCGGCCAGCGCGGTGGCAGCCGCCACCAGATAGCCGGTGGGCAGCGTCGGGCTGTCGGAATTGAGCAGGCACACGGCCTCATGCCCCGCAGCCAGCAGCGAGCTAGCCGAGCGAAACAGGCAGGCGCCGAAGTTCGGCTCCGCCGTCTCGATGAGACCGATGCCGGCGGGGAGGTTGCCGGTGAAGAAATCGCGGGAGCCTGCCGGCGCATAGGCCATCCACGCGCTGATGTTGGCGAGAGTTGCCGCCGCCAGCAGATTGTCGGCGACGTCGCGCAGGAACGCGGTGTTGAGGTCGGCGGCCTGCACGGGCGTCAGCGGCGGGATGAGGCGCGTCTTCGTGCGCCCCGGAATGGAGGCCTTCGCCATCACGGCGATGGCGCAGCCGGGTGTTTCGCGTGCGCGTTCGTCTTGCATGGCTTGCTCTCAATGTCCGTGATCTGCCGGTATCGAACCGATAGCGTGATCGCTCCGACCGCGTCTGTTCACGACCGCGAGTGTCACGCACAATTGAGATGGGCGTGAAAAAGTTCCAGTATCCGCTCGCGCCACCGTAACGCCGATGTGACACAGTATTGAGTGGTGCGCGATGCGCAGGTCCGGCATGGAACGGACGAACCTCTTGCTCACGACCAGCGAGGAAAGACTAGCCATGGCCAGCGTGTCGATTGCGCCCGTGCAGCGCCAAAAGAAGATCCAGCCGCTGATCGTCCGCATCACGCACTGGATCAACGCCGTGGCGATGTTCATCATGATCGGCAGCGGTTGGCGCATCTTCAACGACAGCCCGCTGTTCCCGTTCATCTTCCATCCCGACATTACACTGGGCGGCGACGTGCAGCTGTCCTTCGAGAAGTGGCAGGACAGCGGCATGGGCGGGGCGCTGCAATGGCATTTCGCCGGCATGTGGCTGCTCGTGCTGAACGGCCTCGTCTATTTCGCCTACAATTTCGCTACCGGTCGATTCCGCATGAAGCTGCTGCCGGTGACGCTCACAGGCTTGCTGGGCGATATCGGCGACGCGCTGCGCTTCAAGCTCGCCCATGACGACTTGAGCGTGTACAACCACGTCCAGAAGCTGCTTTACATCGGCGTGCTGACCCTGGGCGTGCTGGTGGTGCTGTCGGGCCTCGCGATCTGGAAGCCCGTGCAGCTATGGTGGCTCACGGATCTCTTCTACGGTTTCCAGGGCGCGCGCTGGGTGCACTTCTTCTGCATGACCGGCTTCGTGCTGTTCCTCATCGTGCATGTAGCATTGGCGGTGCTCGTACCGCGCACCATCGTATCGATGATCACCGGCAACGCGCCGCCCGCGCATGCGCCCAAAGAGAGGGAGTGAGAGCGATGCGCTCCGTGACCCCGAGCCCGTTCCGGCCAGCCAAGTCCGTGGACCAGACGATCCTGAAAGAGAACCGCAAGCTGGTGGAGAGCATCGAGCGGCGCGCCTTCCTGCGCGGCACCCTGAGCCTCGGCGCGCTCACCATGCTCACCGGCTGCGACGTGACCAACAAGGACGCCACCCAGAGTGTGCTGCGCGCCATGTCGGCCTGGAACGACCGCGTGCAGGCATTCCTCTTTTCGCCGACGCGGCTGGCGCGCGAGTATCCGGCTTCCAAGGTCATGCGGCCGCCGCGCTTCAATGCCTTCTACGGCCGCGAGATGGTCAAGGACGTCGACCCCGCGGCGTGGAAGCTCGAGCTCGCCGGCATGATCGGCGACAAGCGGCCCTGGGCGCTGCGCGACATCCACGCGCTGCCCGAGGTGACGCAGCGCACGCGCCACGTGTGCGTCGAGGGTTGGGACTACATCGGCGAGTGGACCGGCGTGCCGCTCAAGCTGTTCCTCGAGCGCGTCGGCGCCGACATGACGGCCAAGTACGTCGGCTTCAAGTGCATCGACGGCTACAGCGGCTCCATCGACATGGCCTCCGCCCTGCATCCCCAGACGCAGCTCACCACCAAGTATGGCGGGGACGTGCTGCACAAAGACTTCGGTTTCCCCATCCGCCTGCGCGTCGCCACCAAGCTCGGCTTCAAGTCTCCCAAGCAGATCGTCGCCATGGAGGTCACGAACAGCTACCCCGGCGGCTACTGGGAGAACCGCCGCTACAACTGGTTCAGCGGAATTTGACGTTTCTTCCCTCCCCCTGCGTCGAAGGCATTGCCTTCGACGCAAAGAGGGGGGAGGACGGAACGCCACGGGCTTAGCTCGCCAATTGCAACGCTCGATGAAGCTCCCAACGGCGAGCTAAGTCCGATGGCGTTCCTAGGTGGGGGTGTCTTGTCGCACGCGCGGCCCATCACCCCCACCCGATGCGTCCAGCGACTTGGATCGGCTGTTGCGCACGCGGGCAGGTCGGCGATGGCCGATCCAAGCCGCGGACGCATCTCCCTCCCCCCTCTTCATAACGAAGGCATGCCTTCGTCATAGGGGGAGGCGAGAGTGCCGGGCCGGAGTCTATAACTCGCGAGCCGAAACTCGCGACCAGAGTTCACGAGGTCAAGCCGCGTCCAATCTCTGTCACGCCGCAGCCTGGGTCTTGAGGTGGCGGAACATATTCGCGCGCGCCTCGTCGTCCATCTCGGCCTTGAACTTGAACTTGTCCTTGAGCCCGTTCGCGCGCGCTGCCGCCGGCCGCGCATTGATCTCGTCGACGAGCCGCTTCACGTTCGGCAGCTTCGCCCACGCGTCGTCGCCCATGATGAACGGCACCATGCGCGCCCAGCCCCACACGTCCATGTCGACGATCGTGTAGGTGTCGCCGACCATGTACTTGTGCTTGCCCAGGCGGTCGTTGAGGATGCCGTAGTGGCGCTGCGCCTCGAACTGGTAGCGGTTGTGCGCGTAGGGCACCTTCTCCGTCGCGTGATGCCTGAAGTGCACCGCTTGGCCCGAGAATGGTCCCACACCCGAGGCCACGAACATCAGCCAGGAGAGCAGCTCGCCGCGCGCCACCGGTTTGGGAAGGAACTTGCCGGTCTTCTCGGCGAGGTAGAGCAGGATGGCGTTGCTGTCGAACACGGTCACATCACCGTCGACTATCGCCGGGACCTTCCCGTTCGGGTTGACCGCCGCGAACGCCGGCTTGAATTGATCGCCCTTGCGCGTATCGACAGGGATCGCCTCGTAGGGCAAGGCGGCCTCCTCGAGGAACAGGGCAACCTTGGTCGGATTGGGTGAGCCGTTGAAATAGAACTTCAGCATGTACGCCTCTCAGGTTCGGTTGGTGGAGGTTCGGTTGGTCTGGGACTGACCGTCACCGCTCTGCGGGAGACAATCCGCCTTGCTTTTAGCGTTCGGGTGGCCTGGGCCGCAATCAAAGGCTGGTGATCGCGGTGCACGCGCGCAAGACAGGACTGGGGTACTTGTTTTCCAGTCTCTCCGGATTGGGACGTACTATTGTGTCGCGATGATGATCGACACACCTCGCACAAGACTGCGTTGCTGGCGAGACTCCGACCGGGATGCCTTTGCCGCTCTGCACGCGCACCCGGAGGTCATGCTCGACGTCGGCGGTCCGCTGGACCGGCCACAGAGCGATGCGAAGCTCGATCGCTATGTTGCGGCGTTCGAGCACTATGGTTTCACTCGCTGGGCCATCGAAAACCATGAAGGCGAATTTCTCGGTTACACTGGGATCATGCATTCGCGGCCGGCCCACCCGCTCGGTTCGCACGCCGATATTGGCTGGCGGCTGGTGCGATCCGCTTGGGGGCATGGCTACGCAACTGAAGCCGCAGCGGCGGCACTACGCGATGCGTTCACGCGCTGCGGGTTAAAAGAGGTCATCGCCTATACCGCCCCCGATAACCTCAGATCGCAGGCCGTCATGGCGCGGTTGTGCTTGCGGCGTGATCCCTCGCGCGATTTCAGCGAGCCCCTCGGTGACAGGTTGTGGCGCGGCTTAGTCTGGGTAGCCACTCAGTCGCGCTAGGTATTGGACCGCCCACTCACTC
>VBAB01000013.1 GCA_005888525.1 Alphaproteobacteria bacterium | reverse complement strand
CAGCCGATCTCGGCGGCGATGATTTCAGGGCGCGTGTACCGTCGCGCGGCACCACCGTCGGACGCGGCCCCGTCGATCAGCCACACCAGCGCCGGCAGCGTGATCCAGAGCACCGGCCAGGCGAAAAACGGCGCCATGGCCAGAACGGACACGGCGCCCGCCGCGAACGCCGCCGCGCGCCTGCGCCACCCGCGCAAGTTTCGCACGCGCTCTGCAAGAGCCTTGGTCGACGCGTCGGCGGGCATGGGCTCCTAGACGGATGAGCATCGAGGGACTTGGGGCGCGCGAGATCGCTCTAGTACCCGGAATCAATAGAGCGCCAACCATGAAGCGTACTCGACAGATTCCCCTCCCCTTGATGGGGTGGGGCTAGGGGTGGGGTGAAGAGGGGTATAGACCGGGCTGAGTGCTGACAGTTTAGACCGGGTTGATGCCTGACAGGTCAAGATCATCGTTCGATTCGAGGAGATCGGGCGATGCCTTTCAAGGAGACCTGTCCTGTGGAAGAGCGTATCGCGTTGTTTGTTGAGTATGAGACGGGGGTTTTTACGATTGCCGAGCTGTGCCGACGGCATGGCATCAGCCGGGAGACGTTTTATGTTTGGAAGCGGCGCCGGGACAGCGGGGAGGCACGCTGGTTTGAGGATCGCAGCCACGCTGTCGTGCGCTGTCCGCACACGACGTCGGGGTGGTTGGCCGAGCGCATCATCGCGGCACGGCGCCGATTTCCGCATTTCGGCCCGAAGAAGATCAAGGCGTGGCTGGAGCGGGCACGACCTGAGGTGGCCTGGCCGGCGGCGTCGACGATCGGGGACGTTTTGAAGCGCAAGGGTCTCGTCGAGGCGCGTCGGCGCCGCCGCCGTGCAATCGCGCAGGGCGAGGTGGTGGCGCCGGCCACGGCGGCCAACGAGGAATGGGGGATCGATTTCAAGGGCTGGTTTCGCACGGCCGATGGGGCGCGCTGCGATCCGTTGACGATAACGGATGCGGCAAGCCGGTATCTGATCGAGGTGCGGATCGTGGAACCGACGTGGGCGGGCGTCAGAGGTGCTCTGGAGCGGGTATTCGAGGAGACCGGCCTGCCCGACGCGATCCGGTCCGACAACGGATCTCCATTCGGTTCGACGGGTGCCGGCGGGCTCTCGGCGCTGTCGGTTTGGTGGCTGAAGCTCGGGGTGGAGCCGCGCTACATCCCGCCGTCGAGCCCGCAGGACAACGGCCGGCACGAGCGCATGCACCGAACACTGAAGGCGCAGACCTCCAAGCCCGCCGCGGCGAATGCGAGCGAGCAGCAGGCGCGCTTCGATCTGTTCCGCCGGCACTACAACGAGGAGCGGCCGCACGAGGCGCTGGAGCAGACGCCACCGGCGACGCGCTGGCAGCCGCCTGATCACACTCTGCCGGCGCGTCTCCAAGACCCCTGGTATGACGCAGACCACGAAGTGAGACGAGTACGTCCTTCGGGGGCGATCAAGTGGCGCGGCCAGGACGTGTTCATCGGCGAGGCACTGGCCGGCGAGCTCGTCGGCCTGGCCGAGCACGAGAGCGGCGGTCACATCGCGCGCTTCTGCCAGCGCGATCTTGGGGTCATCGATCGCGACCGCCGTTTCCTGCGCTTTGCTCCGCCGCGTGCGCGGCTGCGCGTCGCGCAGGAAACGGCGGTGACACCAGAACAATGAGCGAATAGTGTCAGCCATCAGCCCGGTCCAAAATGTCAGGCATCAACCCGGTCGGACAAGGCGAGTGGCGTCGCGGTCTGGTAACCCCCACCCCCGACCCCTCCCCGCAAGGGGGAGGGGAGCGCACGCAAGCAGCATACGAGTCGATCTTCAGCCAAAGTGGGTACTAGTCGAGCGTCGCCGGCATCAACCCTTGGCGGGGGCGGGGCCGTCCTTGGGGCGGGGGTGGTGGATGCGGAGCTTCTTGACGCGGCGGGGATCGGCGTCGAGCACCTCGAACTCGAGGCCCGCCGGGTGGCGGATGAGCTCGCCGCGCGCGGGAACCCGGCCCAGCAGCGCGAACACCAGCCCGCCCAGCGTGTCGATGTCCTCCTCCTCCTCGGGCTTGAGGAGCTTGAGGCCGAGGTGGCTTTCGAGCTCGCGCACGGGCGTGCGGGCCTGCATGACGAGGCCGAGCTTGGGGTCAGCCATGATGTTGGCGGCTTCGGCCTCGTCGTGCTCGTCCTCGATGTCGCCGACGATCTGCTCGACCAGGTCCTCAATGGTGACGAGACCGTCGGTACCGCCGTACTCGTCCACCACCAGCGCCATGTGGATGTGCGTCGACTGCATGCGAATGAGCAGATTGGCGGCCGGCATGGACGGCGGCACGAAGAGCATCGGCCGGCGCAGCCTGGTGGAGGCGATGGGCTTCGACAGGTTCGCCCGTCCCAACTCCGGGACGGGAGCCGCAAGCTCCCCTGCCGCGAGCGCCGGCCGATCAGGCAGCGCTGCGCGGGCCTGGGCCGACTGCACGTGGCCTTCGCTCGCCGGCCGGCCAAGGGCCTCGCCGATCAGCCAGCGCATCATGTCCTTGACGTGCACCATGCCGCGCGGGTCGTCGAGCGTCTCGCGAAAGAGCGGCAGGCGCGAGACGCCGGCGGCATCGAACGTCTTCAGGAGCTCCCACACCGACTCGTTCTCATCGACGGCGATGATGTCGGCGCGCGGCACCATCACGTCGACGACGCGGAGCGCACCGAAGCGGAGGATGCGCAGCAGCATCTCCCGCTCCTCGGCCGAGAAAGTGCGGCCGTCGCCGGCAGCGCCCTTGAGCGCGTCCTCGAGCATCGCCCGCAGCGTCGGGGCTCCGGGCAGGCCGAGCCTGGCGCGCAGGGCGGCGAGCCAACTGTGCGAGGGCTCCGGTGCCGTCTCCGCGGCCCCTGCAGGGGCACCATCGGGACTATCGTTCATCTGTCTGACGCTTCTGACACTCATGGCAGTCCGAGAAAACACGTGGTCGAACAACACGAACCTTTCACGGCACCGCGGCGGCGGCGTAGGGATCGGAGACGCCGATCGTCGCAAGGATATCGACCTCCAGGCGCTCCATCGCCTCCGCTTCGCTGTCCGTGTCGTGATCGTAGCCCAGGAGATGCAGCAGGCCGTGAACGACGAGATGCTGGAGATGCTGCTTGCGCTCGATCCCGCGCTCGTCCGCCTCCAGCTGCACCGTCTCGGCTGCCAGCACCACATCGCCCAGGTAGGCGCCTTCCTCGGGCCCCGCTCCGGGCGGTCGCTGGAACGGGAACGAGAGCACGTTGGTAGCCGCGTCCTTGCCGCGATAGGTGCGGTTCAGGCGGCGCACCAGCGCATCGCTGCCGAGCACGACGCTCGCCTCGCTGCCGGGCGCGACCGACATCAGGCCATGCCGGGCGAGCGCAGCAGCGGCCTGCCGGATTGCCTCATTCAGCGCGCCGAAGCCGCTCCAGTCGCCGTCCTCTTCTACGACCGTGACGGAAAGTCGTCCGGGAGGCTCCAGCTCGGCCGCGACGTCGGCCGGCAGCGGCGCAGGCGGGCTGTCGCCCGCAACGCGCGTCTGTGGATGGGCTTCAGCCGGCATTGTCGTAAGCATCGACGATACGGGCCACGAGGTCGCGGCGCACCACATCGGCCGAGGTGAAGCGGATCGCCTCGATGCCGCGCACGCCCGTGAGCAAGCCAACCGCCTCCTCGAGGCCCGACCGCTGGCCCGGCGGCAGGTCGATCTGGCTCGGGTCGCCCGTCACCACCATCTTGGAGCCTTCGCCGATGCGGGTCAGGAACATCTTCATCTGCATGCTGGTCGTGTTCTGCGCCTCGTCGAGGATGACGAAGGAGTGCGCCAGGGTGCGCCCGCGCATGAAGGCGAGCGGCGCGATCTCGATGACGCCCGTGTCGAGGTCGCGCTCCACCTTGGCCTGCGGCAGCACGTCGTAGAGCGCGTCGTAGAGCGGGCGCAGGTAGGGATCGACCTTCTCGCGCATGTCGCCGGGCAGGAAGCCCAGGCGCTCGCCCGCCTCCACGGCCGGACGCGACAGCACGATGCGGTCGACCTGCCCGCGCTCGAGGCACTGCGCCGCATAGGCGACGGCGAGGTAGGTCTTGCCGGTGCCCGCGGGCCCCACGCCGAACACGAGATCGACATGCTGCAAGGCCTGGACGTAGGCGCTCTGCATCGGCGAGCGCGCGGTCACTACCCGGCGGCGCGTGCGGATCTGGGCGAGACCATCGACGGGCGCCGCGTCATCGCCGACATGGCGCAGCAGGCCGTCCACATCGCCGGGTCCGATGTCCTCGCCCTGGCGAATGCGCGCGTAGAGCTTTTCCAGCACGTCACGCGCTGTCTCGCAGGCCGCGGTGGGACCCGTCAGCGTCACGACGTTGCCGTGGGCCTGCGCCTCGATGCCGAGCCGCTCCTCCAGCAACGCCAGATGTCCGTCGTATTCGCCGAGCAACCGGTTCAAGTGCCGGTTGTCCTCGAAGGGCACGACCACACGCGCCTGCGCAGCTCTGAGCTGCTTGCCCAAGCCTGTCGCCGCTGGCCCTCGAACGCCAGTCAAGTAGCTGGCCTCCTTGAGAATTCGAGTATTCGAAGAATCTGCACCGCCCACACTAGAGCGAGATCGTTCCAGATGGAAGCACGGGGGCTTCCATCCAGGAACGTGAATCTCGCTCTAAACTAAAGAAGAGAGCAGGATTCACGCTTCAGCGTCGACGTTACATTCGCAGTGATGTGATTCCAGAAGCGATCCTGCTCTAGCACAAACGGCCGTCTCCGGCATCAATCCGTCGGTTTATCCCCCCAGACTGAGCACACCCGAGAGACTATTGGGTCCGGCGCCGGCAATTGCAACCTCCACGACGCGCCCGAGCAGGGCCGAATCCGCAGTTGCATGAACGGGTTGCAGGTACGGCGAGCGGCCGACGAGCTGGCCCCGGTGGCGGCCCTCGCGCTCGAACAGGACAGGGATAACCTCGCCGACACACGCCGAATTGAACGCTGCCTGCTGGCAGTCGAGCAGTTCCTGCAGGCGATGCAACCGGTCGACCTGGACGCCATCGGGGACCTGATCGGCCATGGTTGCGCCCGGCGTGCCCGGACGCGGGCTGTACTTGAACGAGTAGGCCTGGGCGAAGCCGACATGCTCCACCACCTCGAGCGTGGCTGCAAAATCGGCCTCGGTCTCCCCCGGAAAGCCGACGATGATATCGGTGGACAAGGCGATGTCGGGGCGGGCGGCGCGGATGCGGGCGACGAGGCGCAGGTAATCGGAGGCCGTGTGCTTGCGGTTCATGGCCGCCAGGATGCGGTCGGCGCCGGCCTGAAACGGCAGGTGCAGGTAGGGCATCAGCTTGGGCTGATCGCCATGCGCCGCGATCAGGTCTTCGCCCATGTCGCGGGGATGGCTGGTGGTGTAGCGGATGCGCTCGATACCGCCGATGGCGGCGAGCCGAGCGATGAGCTGCGCCAGCGACCAGGATCGGCCGTCGGGTCCCAGCCCGTGATAGGCGTTGACGTTCTGGCCTAGCAGCGTGACCTCGCGCACGCCGTGGTCGGCTAGACGGCGGGCCTCGCCTTCGACATCGGCGACGGGACGGGAGAACTCGGCGCCGCGCGTGTAGGGCACGACGCAGAAGGTGCAGAACTTGTCGCAGCCCTCCTGCACGGTCAGGAACGCCGTCACCGCCTTGACGGGCGCGCGCCTGGGCAGCGCCGCGAACTTGTCCTCCTCCGGGAAGCCGGTTTCGACGATCCGGCGCCCTTCCGACCGGGCGCGGGCGACGAGGTCGCCCAGGCGGTGATAGCTCTGCGGGCCCACCACCAGATCGACGACGGGCGCGCGCCGCAGCATCTCGGCGCCCTCCGCCTGGGCCACGCAGCCGGCAACCGTGACGATCGTCTCCTTGCCGGCGCTGCGCCGCGCGTCCTTCACCAGGCGGATGCGGCCGAGGTCGGAATAGACCTTCTCGGCCGCCTTCTCGCGGATATGGCAGGTGTTGAGGAGGATGACGTCGGCTTCTTCCATGGTCGCCGTCTCGGCGAAGCCGTCGGCGCCCAGCAGCTCCGTCATGCGCTCGGAGTCGTAGACGTTCATCTGGCAGCCAAACGTCTTGACGAAGATCTTTCTCGGGCCGGTCATCTCATTTCCGTGGGCGTTTGATGGGCACGCCGTAAAGCTCCAGCTTGTGGCCGACCAGGCTGAACCCCAGATCGCGGGCCACCCGCTCCTGCAGCCGCTCGATCTCCTCGTTGCGGAACTCGATGACGCGGCCGCTTTCGATGTCGATCAGGTGGTCGTGGTGGCGGCGGGCGGTCTCCTCGTAGCGGCCGCGGCTGGCTCCGAAATTGTGGCGCTCCAGGAAGCCGTTGGCCTCGAACAGCTTGATGGTGCGGTAGACGGTCGAGAGCGAGATGCGCGCGTCCACGCGATTGGACCGCCGGTAGACCTCCTCGACGTCGGGGTGATCCCTGGCGGCTGAGAGGACGCGGGCGATGACCCGCCTCTGGCCCGTCATCCGCAGCCGCTTTTGCGCGCATAGCTGCTCTATGCGTGTCTGGGACGGTTCTGCTGAGGCGGGCATGGGCGCCAACGTGCGCGAATCTCTTGTTCGCAGTCAGGCGCGGTTATAGGTGAGACGCCGGGCCGCCGCAACGAGGCTCGTGCCGCTTCAAAGCGCGAGAGCAAGCACCAGCGCATCCTCCGGGGCGGCGCCCGGGTGCTCGTAATAGCCCTTGCGCCGCCCGACCTCCTTGAAGCCGAGCCCCGTGTATAGGCCGAGCGCCGCGGCGTTGCCCTGCCCGACCTCGAGGAAAAGCCGCCGCACTTCGGCATTCTTGGCGGCGCGGGCCATGGCCTCCACCAGCCGGCGGGCGATGCCGTGGCGCTGGCTGTCCTTGCGCACGCCCAGCGTGAGGATCTCCGCCTCGTCGGCAGCGAGCTGGCTGACGATGAAGCCGGCGGTCTGCGGCGGGGTGCCGACCCGAGCCAGGAACGAGGTGGAGCCCGGATGCGCGAGAAGCCGCAGGAAGCTGTCAGCGTCCCAGGCCTTCGCGAAGAGGCCGGCGTGCAGCTGCGCAAGCTCCGGGGCGTGCTCGGGCGACGCCCAGAGGATGCTGACGTGGCGATAGTCGATGGCGCCGGTCATGGGATTGCTCGCGGCAAGGAGAGGTCGGCCTGGGGCTTGACGTCGGGCGGCCT
>VBAB01000012.1 GCA_005888525.1 Alphaproteobacteria bacterium | reverse complement strand
TCCCGGCACCTTGGCCAGCCGCAGCTTGTCGCCGGAGGAGCTCGCCGCGATCCGGCCGGGTCTCGTCTATGTTTCGCTCTGTGCCTTCGGTCACACTGGCCCGTGGGCATCGCGACGCGGCTTCGACACCGTCGTGCAAACCGTCAGCGGCATGACGATACGCCAGGCGGAAACCGTGCCGGGTAAGACACCGGGGCCACAGTTCAACCCTGTCTCGGCAATCGATTACTGCACCGGTTACTTGATGGCATTTGGCGCGATGGTGGCATTGGCCCGCCGAACGCGGGAAGGTGGCAGCTGGCTGGTGCGGATCTCCCTCGCACAGGTCGGCAAGTGGATCGTCGATCTCGGCGAAGTGCCGGCGGCGGCGCTGGGGGGAATCCCTGCCGAGTTCGCTACCGACGAACTGGAACGTTGGTCCACGTCGAGCGAAACACCGTCCGGCCGGCTCGGCCACCTCAAGCCCGTCGTACAGTTGTCGGAGACGCCAGCCTTCTGGGCGCGGCCGTCAGTTCCGCTTGGCTACCATCGCCCCGTGTGGCCGTAGTCCGCTGCGATCGGAGACCGCCTCCAGGCACCGCACTCTGCTCCGCTCGCGCACGGGCGGGCGAGGGAGAAAAAGACTTCCCCAGGTCGCAGCGGCCGGTCGATCGATGCTCAGACGATGCCTTCCTCACGCAGCGCCGCGACTTCCTTGCCGCCCATGCCGAGCCAAGAGCCAAGTACGTCGTCGACGTGCTGGCCGAGCAGCGGCGACGGCTCGAGCTTCGGCGGAGCGCCGTCGAAGCGCACCGGCCAAGCCGGCATCTTCACCTTGCCTGTCGAGGGGTGATCGATCGTCTGCATGATGCCGCGTTCCTCGAAGGACGGATCGTTCATCAGCTCCAGCGTGTCGAACACCGCGCCCGCCGGCACGCCGGCGGCGCCGATCAGCTTCATCGCCTCTTCCTTGGTGTGCTGACGGGTCCAAGCGGCGATGATCTCGTCGACCTCAGCCCCGCGCTGGCTGCGCGCCTGCTGGGTGTCGTAGCGATCATCACCGCTCAGATCCTCGCGGCCGATGACTTTGAGCAGGCGCTGCCAGTGCTCGGGGTTGGCACGGCTGCAGAAGACGTAGACGTAGTCGTTCGGCCCGCCGGGCTTGCACGGGTAGAGAGCACGCGGCGTCAGCCCGCCGGGGGTCGACCGGCTGCTTCCGTCGCGCATGGCAGCCCGGCCGGTGAGTTGGGTGCCGGAAAACGGCACGCGCATGTAGTGGAGCATCGCATCCTGCATCGCCACCTGCAGCAGGCGGCCCTGGCCTGTCTTGGAACGCTTGTAGAGCGCGCCCAGGATGCTGATCGCCAGCAGCATGCCGGTGCCGGTGTCGCCGAGGGAGGGACCCGGCTTGACCGGCGCCCGGTCCCCTTCGCCGGTCACACTGAAGGTACCGCCCGCGGCCTGGGCAATCATGTCGAACGCGAGGCTCTTCTCGTAGGGGCTGCCGGTGCCGAAGCCCTTGACCTGGCAATAGATGATGCCGGGGTTGATCTTCTTGACCTCGTCATAGCCGAGCCCCAGCCGCTCGATCGTGCCGGGCGCCATGTTCTCGATCGTGACATCGGCCTTCTTCAGCAACTCGCGGACGATCTCGAGCCCGCGTGCCGACTTGAGATTCAGCGTCACCGACTTCTTGTTGGCGTTGAACTGATGGAAGTACCACGGATCGTTGTCCGGTTTGCCGGGTTGCAGCCGCCGCCCTGGGTCCCCGGTCCGCGGATTTTCGATTTTGACCACTTCGGCGCCCAACCAGGCGAGGGACTCGGTGCACGACGGCCCTGCCTCGAACTGGGTGAAATCCACAACGCGAATGCCCTCGAGACAATCGAGTTCGACGCTAACGCCCATCGCTGGTCTCCCGTTGCGAAGAATGCCGATCCTCATGCCTAGCATTCCTGCGCAGCCCGCACCACCCGGGCCGAGGTCGCCGAACCGGGCGCAGGGATTGACGCCGAAATTCCTCGCGCCCCATCTGCGCCTTCGACCCAGACAGCGTCGCCCCCGTGCTGTCGGGCAATCTGTCGGACGAGGGCAAGGCCCAGTCCAGCCCCCGGAGCGTTGCGCCCAGCTGCCCTGTAGAAGGGCGCGAAGATGCGCTCCCGGTCCTGTATTCCCACTCCGGCACCGTGATCGACGACGCTGACTACGGCCCTGTCCCCCCGAAGGCGCACATCGACCCGGATCGGCGGCGCACCATGCCGTTCAGCATTGTCGAGCAGATTGCGAACCATCCGCCGCAGCAGGGCACGATCGCCCGTGGCGACAACGGGAATACCGGTGACGGAACAGTGCTCGTAGCGAGCCGCCTCCTCCGCCGCGAGCGCAAGCAGGTCGATGTCCTCTGTCGTCTCGACGCCCTTTGTCGCCTCGAGCCGGCTGAAGAGCAGGATCTGTTCAATGAGGCCGTCAAGCTCGGCGATATCTTTCTCGAGCGCCGCTTTGCGCGCTGGGTCGGCACCACCCTTTAGAAACTCTATGCCGAGACGAATGCGCGACAGGGGCGTGCGCAGCTCATGGGAGGTATTTGCCAGCAGCATCTTGTGTGCCGAGACGAGTTCCTCAATGCGGGCGGCGGAACTGTTGAAGCTCTCCGCCAGCCGCGCCACCTCGTCCCTGCCTTCGACCTCGACGCGCGCCGACAGTTCGCCCGCCCCGAGCGACTCCACGCCGGCCTGCAGACGCTCCAGTCTACGCGTGAGCCGGCGCACGATCGGGTAGGCGCAGATCGCCACCACCAGCGCGATCACGCCGAGGAAGGCGATGATGCCGCCTGCGGGGCGGTGCCGAGCCGGGGGCTTTGCCACGATCCAGCGCTCGTCCGGCAAACGGATGGCCCAGGCCGGGCCGCCGCGGCCGTAGATCCAACCGCCGCTTTCGCGCCGTCTGGGCGGGGCGGGCACGCCACTTCCGGCTGCCGCGAGCGGCCGCCGGTCGCTGGAAAACAGCCCGAGATCAATGCCAAACCGCGCGTGCAGCCGGTCGATCGCCTGCTGCTGCGCTTCCGATCCGGCATCTGCTGGCGCCAGATACGCGGCAAGGAGCTCGCCGGCGATCTCGAAAGCCTGATCGGCGGGTGTGTCACGGGGCGCAAAGCGCCATAGCGCGCCGGCCGCCAGCACCACCATGATGAGGCTGGCGATGATGGTCAGATAGAGCTGGTGGTAGAGCCGTCGCATCGCCGCGTCAGTCCTGCGCCTTGGCGAACACGTAGCCGGCTCCGCGCACCGTGATGACGCGCCGGGGCTTCTTGACGTCATCCTCGATGGCGGCACGGATCCTCGAGATGTGCACATCGATCGAGCGGTCGAAGGCCTCCAGTGGATGGGCTTTGAGGAGCTCCATCAGGGCATCGCGCGACATGACGCGGCCGGCATGCTCGGCCAGAGCGAGGAGAAGCGCGAACTGATGGCTCGTCAGCGCCCGCGCCTCGCCGTCGAGACGCACCTCGCGCGCGCCGCGATCGATCTCCAGCCGGCCGAAGCGAAGCAGATCGGCGTCGGCCGAACCCTGCCCGCGTCTCAGTACGGCTCTGAGGCGGGCAAGCAACTCGCGCGGCTCGAACGGCTTCGGCAGATAGTCGTCCGCCCCCAACTCGAGACCGATGACGCGATCCATGGCGTCTCCCCGAGCCGTCAGCATCAGAATGGGCACGTTCGCGCGCAACCGGATCTGACGGCACACATCGAGCCCGTCCATATCCGGCAGCATCAGGTCGAGGATGATCGCGTCGAAGGCATTGCGCGCCTGCAATGCGAGCCCCGCCCCTCCGGTCCCGGCGCGCTCGACGTGGAAGCCCGCCCCACCGAGATAGTCACGCACCATCTCGGCAAGGCGGGTGTCGTCTTCGATCAATAGAATGCGGTCGGTCACCCTTGCATACTAACCGCGCCGCCAGCCGTGCCAGAAGCCCCTGCGCTCCCTCATTTCGGTCAGACGGTCGTCGATCTTGCGGCGCTGCTCGGGTGTCAGCACCTCGGCGGCATCGCCGAGGGCCTGCGTGAAGCGCTTGCTGGCGGCGTCGGCGAGGGCCAGTTGCTCGGTGCGGAGCGCCTCGATCGCGGCTCGGTCGACGCTCGGCTGCGTCAGCAGCACCCGCCCACGCTGGCGCGCAGACAGCGCCTTCTCGCGCATCGGCAGCAGGTCCTTGATGGCGCCCTTGACGATGGCGCGCAGCTTCTCCTGCTGCTCGTTGGTCGCGTCGATCTCGATGGCAAGATGGCGTACGCCACGATCGGCGCCGTCCTCGATGCGCGCTGGGTCGAACGCCCCGCCCATGAAGCCGTGGCCGTGCCAGTGCTGTTGACTGATGGCGCGCGAAGCGACTGCGCCGGTCAGCCCCGCAGCGAGCGCGATGGTTGTCACAAATAGCCAGCTTCGGCCGCGGCGCCTCCGTGGCGGCGGGGCCGGCGTTTCAGAGGTCGCGGAGTGTTGGTCGCTCATGGTGCTCTCCTTCAGTGGTAGGGCGCTTGCCCTCGTCCAGATGTGGGGGAGCTTCGTTTCCGGCGCGTCTCCTGAACGTAAAGTTATGTAAAGCTCGGGGGATGCACCTCCACCGGGAACAGGCGCGCCATGTCGTCAACGTCCATCAGGTGGAACACGTTGAAGCGGTAAGCCTCGCCGATCATCACCTCGGGCGGCGTAAACGGGAACGCCAGGTTGCCGGCCGTGCACAGACGCCCCTCGTAGCCGTGATGCAGGAGATACTGCTTGGTCGTTCGGATCACTTCCTCGGCCCGCTCCGGTGTGGGCGCGATGCACTCGCCCATGACGAACACCTCGCGCGGCATCTGCGCCGGCGGCTCCGCCCACGCACGCACCCCGTCGACGCCGAACAAACGAAAACCGAGGCGGTAGTCTTCGGCCGTGTCCTCGCAGACGAGATCG
>VBAB01000011.1 GCA_005888525.1 Alphaproteobacteria bacterium | reverse complement strand
AAGGTCCTCGAGCACCCTGCATTGCGCCGCCGTGAGCCGGTCGAACGCGAAGGCATCGGAGGCTCCCCTGCACTCGCGCGGGGTCTCCGCTACCCAGCGATCGTGATTGCCGCGCACCGTCGGCAGCCCCAGCGTTTCGAGCAGGTCCATCGTCTCCCGCGGCCAGAGCGGCCCGGACACGCAGTCGCCGAGGTTGATGATCCGGTCGGCGCCGCGCGTCTTCACGTCCGCCAGCACGGCTTGAAGCGCGGCCACGTTGCCGTGGATGTCAGCGATGACGGCGAGGCGCATGACCTTCGGCGGCTAGCTCTTGCAAGGAGCGCGACCTGACGCATCCTTGGCGCTCAAGTGCTCCACGCATTGGGCGCGGATGTCCTTGAGCTCCTTGAGCGAGCGATCGAGGTCGGCACGCTTCAGCTGCAGATCGTCGATTGCCCGCTCGATGCGCGCGAGCAGCATCTGCGTCTGGGTGATCTGCGAGGGGTCGGCATCGTAGAGCCCGAGATACTGCGCCACCTCCTCCAGCGAGAAGCCCAGGTTCTTGCCGCGCAGGATCAGCCTGAGGCGTGCCCGGTCGCGGCGCGAATAGGAGCGCTGCACGCCCCGGCGCACCGGCGCGATCAGGCCCTTGGCCTCGTAGAAGCGGATGGCCCTGGTGGTGACCTGGAGCTCATCGGCGAGCTCGCCGATGGTGTAGAGGCGTTCGGGACCGTCGGCCCCGGAAGGAGCGGGCGGAGGCACGCGCTTGGCGCCCGCGCTTGGCCGTCTTGCGCTCATTTCGCCTTGGCTTTCCGGCGCTGCTCCTCCTCGGCCTTCAGCTCCTTCTTGGAGAGCTTGCCGATCATGGTCTTGGGCAGCGCGTCGCGGAATTCGATCTCGGCCGGCATCTCGATCTTGGAGATCTTCGGCTCCAGGTGCTTCCGGATGTCGTCCTCGGTGGCCTTGGCGCCGGCCCGCAGCTTGATGAAGGCCTTCGGCGCCTCGCCGCGATACCCGTCGTTGATGCCGATGACGGTCACCTCCTCGACCGCGGGATGCTCGTAGATCGCCTCCTCGATGCGGCGCGGATAGACGTTGTAGCCCGAGCAGATGATGAGGTCCTTGATGCGGTCGACGATGAAGATGAAGCCTTCCTCGTCCATGATGCCGACGTCGCCGGTGCGCAGGTAGTCGCCGGCGAACTGGTTGGCGGTTTCCTCGGGCTTCTTCCAGTAGCCCTTCATCACCTGCGGGCCTTTGATGCAGATCTCGCCCTTCTCGCCTTGCGGCGCCTCCTTGGTCGGGTCGGCGAGGTCGCGCAGCGAGACGATGGTGCCGGGCAGCGGCTGCCCGATCGAGCCCTCCTTCACCGGGCCGTCGAGCGGATTGCAGGTGACGCTCGGGGACGCCTCGGACAGCCCATAGCCCTCCACCAGCTTGCAACCGGTGAGCTTCTCGAACTTCTGCTTGACGTCCACGGGCAGCGGCGCGCCGCCGGAGAGGCAGAACTTGAGCGAGGACAGATCGAAGCTCGCGAGCTTGGGATGGTTCAGCATGGCGATGAACATGGTCGGCACGCCCGGCATCACCGTCGGCTTGTTCTTGTCGATCAGCTTCATGGCATCGTCGAGCACGAAGCGCGGCATGATGACGATCTCGGCGCCATTGGCGACGGCGAAGTTCATCACCGCGGTCATGGCGAAGACGTGGAAGAACGGCAAGGCCGCCAGCACGCGCTCCTTGCCGGGCACCAGGTTCGTCGCCCATGCGGCGCCCTGCTGGCAGTTGGTGTTGACGTTGGCGTGCGTGAGCATGGCGCCCTTGGGCGTGCCGGTCGTGCCGCCGGTGTATTGCAGCACCGCGACGTCGTTCAACGGGTCGATGGCCTGCTTCTGGTACTTGCCGTCGTTCTTGCGCACGTCGGCATCGGCGATGATGTTGGCCGCCACCGGCGACTTCGTCGGGTGCGCGAGGTCCTTGCCCTTGAAGAGCTTGTAGAGCACCGACTTGGCGCCCGGCAGCAGGGCCGGGAAGGAGGCGACGATCGCCCGCTTCAGGGTGCCGGCCTTCATCAGGCCTTCCACCTTGTCGAACAGCAGCTTGAGATCGAGGGTGACCATCAGCTCGGTCTCGCTGTCCTTGACCTGGAAGGTCAGCTCCTCGAGCGTGTAGAGGGGGTTGTAGTTGACGACCGTGCCGCCGGCCTTGAGCGTGGCGAAGTAGTAGACGATGAAGGTCGGGCAGTTCGGCATGAAGAGCCCCACCTTGGTGCCCTTCTTGACGCCCAGCTTCTGCAAGCCGGCGGCCGCGCGATCCACCATGGCGGCGATCTCGCGGTAGGTGAGGACCTTGCCGAGAAAGTTGGTGCAGGGCCGCGATCCGAACTTCGCGACGGCGTCGTCGAGCAGCTGATAGAGCGGGGCCGGGGTGAGCTTCTGGTGCCAATCGACGCCCTTGGGGTAGCGCGTGAGCCATTGATAGGTGCCGGGCTGGCGGGCATCGGCGGGCGCGGCTTGGGCCGTCATGGTTGATCTCCTCCCAGGGGCTTGCACGCGGGCAGGACATGCCTCATGTTTTTGTGGCGCATTGGGTGATCGAAGCCCGCAACTGGCCATTGAACACGCTTTTTCGTCGCCTGACCAGATCGGAGAGGGCGGCGAGGGGCGGATGCAACGGCGTTAGGGATGGGTTTTTTTCACGCGGGCGATCGGCTAGACTAATCGGGCATTTGCGTATATGTGACAGCTTGATTTGCCTTCCGGGCTAGCCCGGGGAAGCAGAGCGCGTCGACAACTATGGTCCCGACATGCCTGGGTAGGCACGGTGGGAGGGCGAAATGGACGAAGTAGCAACAAAGATCATCGACATTCTCAAGAAGCACATGAAGGAGCCCATGGACAACATTGGGCCCGACACGGCGTTGACCGATCTCAAGATCGAGTCCCTCGACCTGGCGATGATCGTGTTCGACATCGAGGACACGTTCGGCATCGAGATCCCCTACAACGCCAACGAGGAAGCGGCCGACTTCAAGACCGTAGGCTCGGTCGTGGATCGCGTGCGCGCTTTGATCGCCGGCTCGGGTGCCGCAGCGGCCAAGGCCTGACCGGGCGCCCCGCCAGAACCGCCATGCGCCCCCGTAGGCGCCTAGAGGACGGGACGAAGTACAGATGCAAGGGGCCGGGGTACCGCACCGCGTCGTCGTGACGGGTGTTGGCGTCGTGACGCCGATCGGCACGACGGTGCCCGAGTTCTGGGCCGGCTGCAAACGCGCCCAGCTCGGCATCAGCCCGCTCGACGGGTTCGACCTGGGCGACCTCAAGATCCTGATCGGAGCGCAGATCCGGGATTTCGATCCCAAAGTGCGCCTCAAGCACTTCCAGCGCGACAAGATCATCCTGCACGCCGACCGGTATTCCTGGTTCGCGGCGGCGGCGGCGGACGAGGCCATCAAGCAGTCGGGTCTGGAGACGCCGTTCAAGGACCCCTACCGCGTGGCCTGCATCGTCGGCTCGGGCGCCGGCGGCCTGCAGACCATGGAAACATGCTACCGCGACCTGTTCATCCATAAAAAGCGTGCCACCCACCCGCTGACGCTGCTGCGCTTCATCGGCTCCTCGGCCACCGCGCACGTCGGCATCGAGTTCGGCGTCAAGGGCCCCACGTTCGCCACCTGCAGCGCCTGCTCGACGGCGGCGCATGCGATCGGCATCGGCCGCGACTACATCCGCCACGGGCTGGCCGACATCGCCATCGTCGGCGCCTCCGAGAGCGTGATCAACTACGGCGTCATGCGCGCCTGGCAGGCGATGCACGTCCTTTCCCCCGAGGGCTGCTTCCCGTTCGCCAAGAAGCGCAACGGCACCGTGCTGGCCGAGGGCTCCGGCATCCTGGTGCTGGAGTCCAAGGCCCATGCCAAGGCGCGCGGGGCCAAGATGCTGGCCGAGCTGTGCGGCTTCGGCATGACGTCCGACAGCAGGGACATGGTCAACCCGGACATCGACGGCCCGAGCGAGGCCATGCGGCTGGCGCTCGAGGATGCGGAGCTGGCGCCCGGCGACATCGATTACCTCAACGCGCACGGCACGGCGACCACCATCAACGATCGCAACGAGACGAATGCCATCAAGAAGGTGTTCGGCAAGCACGCCTACGAGCTGGCCGTGTCCTCGACCAAGTCCATGCATGGCCATCCGCTGGGTGCGGGCGGCGGCATCGAGGCCGTGGCCTGCGTCAAGGCCTTGGAGGACAACTGGGTGCCGCCCACCATCGGCCTCGACGAGGCGGATGCCGATTGCGACCTCGACTATGTGCCGAACCAGGGACGGGCGAAGAAGGTGACCTACGCCATGTCCAACTCGTTCGCCTTCGGCGGCCTCAACGCCGTGCTCGTCTTCGGCCCGCCGCCGGCCTGAGCAACCTGTCATCCCGGCCGAAGCGATCGCGCGCTGCGCGCTTGCGCAGAGCCGGGACCCCCAAATTCCCTACCGCCATCGTTGTCATCCCGGGACTTGTTCCCGGGATCCATCCATCCGCGCACACCGACGCAAGTGGCACACTGGATCCCGGTGACAAGCACCGGGATGACAACGTCTACCTCCCCGCTTCCACCACCGGCGTCCAGAGCACCTGCTCGATGCGGGCGGCGCCGGTCGCCAGCATCACCAGACGGTCGAAGCCGAGTGCGGCGCCGCTGGCGGGTGGCACGTGCGCGAGGGCGGCGAGGAAGTCCTCGTCGAGCGGATAGCGCTCGCCGTAGATGCGCTCCTTCTCCGCCATCTCGGCCTCGAGGCGCCGGCGCTGCAGGTCGGGATCGGTGAGCTCGCCGAAAGCGTTCGCCAGCTCCACCCCGCAGGCGTAAAGCTCGAAGCGTTCGGCGACGCTTGGGTCGGGCGGTTTGGGTCGCGCCAGGGCTGCGAGGGGTGCCGGGTACTCGTAAAGGATGGTCGCACGGCCGTTGCCGATGTTGGGCTCGATCTTCTCGACCAAGATGCGGCTGAAGACATCGGCCCAGGTGTCGTCGTCCGCAACCTTGAACCCCGACCCTCTCCCCGTGCTGAAGGAGCACGGGGAGAGGGAGGCCCTGCGGCCGGGAGCGTGGTCAGCAGGTCGATGCCCGCGTAGCGGTTGAAGGCCTCGGCGACTGTGATGCGCTCCGGTTCCGCCATTGGGTCCGCGACTCGGGAACCGAACCGCAGCGTGGCCGTGCCGGCGGCTTCAGCGGCAACACGCAGCAGCTCGACGCAATCCTGCATCAGCCGCTCGTAGGGTTCGCGGGCGCGATACCACTCCAGCATGGTGAAGGCCGGGTGGTGCAGGGCGCCGCGCTCGCGGTTGCGATAGGCTTGCGCGAAGGTGAAGATCCTCTCCTCACCCGCCGCCAGCAGCTTCTTGCAGGCGAACTCGGGCGAGGTGTGGAGGTAGAGCCGCCGGCGTGTGCCATCCGGGCCGATCAGCTCGGTGGCGAAGGCGGCCAGATGCGTCTCGTTGCCGGGCGACACCTGCAGCGCGCTCGTCTCCACCTCCACGAACCCCTGCGCCTCGAACCATCCGCGCAGCGCCGCCTTGATGCGTGCGCGCGCCAGCAGGAACGGCCGGCGGTCGGCGTGGTTCTCGCGGTGCCACCAGGAGCTTTGCTGAACAGGCGTTGGCAAGAGCGCGTTGTTCCTTGGCGGTGCGGGAAAAGGCTTGTAGAAAGCGGCCAGCTGAATTGACGAGCCTGCCGCCGCTGCGGCGCGAAGGCGGCTCTATCACCTCTCAGACGCAGGAGTGATCGACGGTGGTGAAGGTTATTGCAAGCTCGGTGCGCAAAGGCAACGTGCTCGATCTCGACGGCAAGCTGTGCGTCGTCATGAAGGCCGAGAATATCCATCCCGGCAAGGGCACGCCCGTCACGCACCTCGACATGCGCCGCATCTCGGACGGGGTGAAGATCACCGAGCGCTACCGCACCACCGACCAGGTGGAGCGCGCCTACCTGGAGGACAAGACCTACAATTATCTCTACGAGGACGACATGGGCTACAACTTCATGGAGCCCGAGACCTTCGAGCAGATCAGCGTACCCAAGGAGATCCTCGGCGACCAGGCGGTCTACTTGCAGGAGAACATGGCCGTGAACATCAGCCTGCACGAGGGGGTGCCGATCGCGGCCGAGCTGCCGCAACGCGTGACCTTTGAGGTCACGGAAGCCGACCCGGTGGTCAAGGGACAGACCGCCTCCTCGTCCTTCAAGCCGGCCATCCTCTCCAACGGCCTGCGCGTGATGGTGCCCCCGCACATCCAGGCCGGCACCCGCGTCGTCATCATGACCGACGACGGCTCCTACGTCGAACGGGCGAAGGACTGAGCCTGGAGATCAGTCTCCTGGTCGTCGGCTAATCGCTCCCACTCTCCCCCCGGAACGCGGGCTGGCGCGGGTGCACGCAATCCCTGAAATCGGCAAAGCCCTTCCAGGCCGGCTCGACGGGGTCGCGGCCGGGCTGCGGCACGTATTGGGAGGGCTCGGCCAGCTGCAGCTTGGGGATGTAGCGCGGGCAGTTGGGGAAGATCGCCCGCGCCTGCACGCGCACGATGAGCTGCGCCCCGACCGTCCGGGCCAGCAGGGGATCGTCGCGAGACACCTTGGCCTCGCCGTTCACCCGCAACCGGCGCGGCTTCTCGTGCAGATCGATGAAGAGCAGTCCGACCTGGGCATTGACCGTGAGATTGCCGAGGCTCTTGAACATGCCGTTGCCGTCGTAGTCGGGGAAGGCGAGCTCGTCGGGTGCGGTCACGCGCACGAAGCCCGGCGCGCCGCCCTTGAAGGAGCAGTCCGGGCGGCCGTCCGCGTCGGCGGTGGCGATGAAGAAGTAGATGGCGCTCTCGATGAAGGCCCGGTCGTCGGTCGTGAAAGCAGTGCGCGTCAGCTTGTCCTCCAGCCGGTCGGCGATGCGCCGGCTGTCGAAGGCATCCTGAAGCTGGCGGTTGCCCTCGTGGTAAAGGAGACTGTCCGGCATGGGGAACCTCGCCAGTCCTTATGTTGCGGGATGACTGGGGATCATGCGTCAAAGCCGGTTGCAGGGCGACACCGAAATAGGCCTGGGCAGGCTCGGCCAGCCCGAAAAAAGCGCCTCCGCAGGCAACTATCGAGGTCCTCCATGATTTAAGAGAAAACCGCTACCGTGGCCCCATCCTCTTGCCCAGCCTCGACTTTGCGGGCTAGCTAAGAGCTGGTATACCACGTGCGGCGGGGGCTCGCGCTCGGGCCAACAAGAAGAAGGCATCCCGCGGTAGGGAGGAAGGCGTTGAACAACGAGGTCGTCTCGACCCTCGGCAATAGGGCGTTTGCTCATCAGGCGACGGCGGTCGCTGCTGCCCAAGACGCGCGGCCGCTGATCGAGATCCAGGACCTGAACGTGCAGTTCGTCACCTCGCACGGCACCGTGCGCGCGGTGGAGGACCTGAGCTACTCGGTCTATCCCGGCGAGATGGTGGCGATCGTGGGCGAGTCGGGCTCCGGCAAGTCGGTATCCGCCCTGGCCGTCATGCAGCTGCTGCCGCCGGGCACCGCCCGCATACCCAAGGGATCGGTCCGCTTCGACGGCCGGGAGTTGCTGCAACTCTCGGACGAGGAGATGCGCCGCATCCGCGGCCGGGAGATCGCCATGATCTTCCAGGAGCCGATGACGTCGCTCAATCCGGTGCTGCGGATCGGGCTGCAGATCATGGAGCCGCTCACCATCCATCTCGGCATGGACGACGCAGCAGCGCGTGCCCGCGCAATCGAGCTCTTGACCCTTGTGGGCATCACCGACCCGGAGAGCCGCCTCAACCAGTATCCGCACCAGCTGTCGGGCGGCATGCGCCAGCGGGTCATGATCGCGATCGGGCTCTCCTGCAACCCGAAGCTGCTG
>VBAB01000010.1 GCA_005888525.1 Alphaproteobacteria bacterium | reverse complement strand
CGCCGAGGATTCCCGCTCCGACTACGATTACTTTCATTGCGCCCTTTCGACTTCCTATCGCCCCTTGTACTTGGGCTTGCGCTTCTCGTTGAATGCATTGATGCCTTCCTGGCGGTCCTCGGTTCCGACGGTGCGGTTGTAGGCCTCGATCTCGAAGGCGTAGCCGGAGGTGCGGTCGAGGTCGGTGGCCCTGTCGATGGCCTTCTTGGCTTGCCGCACCGAGATTGGCGCGTTCTCGGCGATGCGGCGCGCGGTGGACATCGCATCGGCCATCAGCTGATCGTCGGGGCAGACCTTGTTGACCATGCCCCACTCGTAGGCCTGCTCGGCGCTGAACGGCGTGCCGGTCAGGATCAGCTCCTTGGCGCGGCGCACGCCTACCG
>VBAB01000009.1 GCA_005888525.1 Alphaproteobacteria bacterium | reverse complement strand
ATGGGGATCGGGCAGTCGTGCATCGCCCGCACCATCTGCTCCACGATCGCATGCTGTCTGCGCCAGGTGGCGTCGGTCATGCCCTTGCGCTCGCGCAGGTCGCCACCGCTGCAGAAGGCGCCCTGGGCGCCCGTGAGAACCAGGCAGGCCGCCACGTCCGGGTCGACATAGAAGCCGGTGAAGAGATCGCGCAGATCGGTCATCATCTGCGTGTTCATGGCGTTGCGCACCTCGGGCCGGTTCATCGTGATGATGCCCACCCGGTCTTCGCCGATCGCGACCTTCAGCGTCTCGTAGTCCATCCTCGCCTCTGCTCGACTCTGCCGGATCGACGCCGGTCGCTCAGTTCAGGAAGTCCTCGGGCTTCTTGCCCTTCTGGCCGGCCGGCGCATCCCGCTCCCGCTCCGCCAGATAGTCCTCGGTGGTGCGCACGCGCGGCCGCGCCGCACCCTTGAAGGGGTCGTTGCCCTGCTCTGATACGGTGACGATGCGGCAGGTGTCGCACATCTGGATGAGCCGCAGCTGCGCCTGCGTCTGGAACATTGCGTGCTTGCCTTCGAGGCGGGCGAGCACGCGCTCGATGGTCGACTTGGTGCCGAACGGCTTGCCGCAGCTCACGCAATGGAACGGCTCCTCACCCTTCACGACCTGCGGGCTCATGGCAGCGCCCGAGAAATTGTAGCGCGGCTCCAGCGTGATCACCTTCTCCGGGCAGGTGGCGACGCACACGCCGCACTGCACGCAGGCACTCTCCGTGAAGGAGAGCTGCGGCCGATCCGGATGGTCGGACAGCGCATTGGCCGGGCAGGCGCCGACACAAGCGAGACACAGCGTGCAGCCCGGCACATCGACGCGGATGCGGCCGTAGGGCGAGCCCACCGGCAGCGCGATCAGGTCCTTGGGCTCGGGGGCGGAAGCCCTGAGCTTCGCCAATGCGATGCGGGCGATTTCGCGCTTGGTGCCGATCGCCGCGAACGTCTCCGGCTTGGTGGTGGGCAGTGCCGGCAGGGTATAGAGCAGGGCTTCGACAGCATCGGGATCGCGGTCGGTCGACAGATGCATGCGCGGTCCCTGGTAACCGAGGCCGTCGAGGATCGCCGCCGTCAGGCCGATCTGACTCTCGAGAGCCGCCAGCTCGGCCGGATGCTCGGGCGGCGCCAGCACGACGATCTGCTCCGCGCCGAAGGCGAGCGCCGAGGCCAGCGCCTCGTGGCCCAACTGCAGCACGGAGAAGAGCGACAGCGGCAGCACGTTGGGCGGCAGCCCCTTGCCCAGCCGCGCCATGGCGGCGATCAGCGGACTCCCGTGCTTCTCGTCGTGGAACAGCACGACAGGCCGGGCGCCGCCCGCCGCCCGGTAGGTCCTGAGCAGCACGTCCAGACGCGCCACCAGATCGGCGCGCTGCGGATAGGCATAGCTGACGGCGCCGGTCGGGCACACTGCGCTGCAGCTGCCACAGCCGCCGCAGAGGGCAGGGTCGATCGCCACGTAATCGCCGTTTGGCGTAATCGCGCCGGTGGGACAATTGTCGAGGCAGTTCGTGCAGCCGACCTTCTGGCTGCGGGCGTGGGCGCAGATGCCGGCGTCGTAGCTCACGTAGAGGGGCTTCTCGAATTCGCCGACGAGGTCGGTCACCTTGAACATGGCTCGCGCCACCGCCGCCGGATGGCTCGGGTCGACGTGGAGGTAGCCGTCGCGGCGCTGCGCGTCGGCAAACAGCGGCGTTCCGCCCGACATGTCGAAGACGATGTCGCAAGTGGAGCGCGCGCCGTCGCGCGGCATCACGAACTCCAGCGCGCCCTTGGACGACGGCAGCATTGGCGCGTAGCCGTCGATCTCGACCTCGAAGGCGCCGAGGTGGCCGACGGCTTTGCGGATGCGCCCCTTGTAGATCGGCACCGAGACGATGCCGGGGGGCAGGGCGTCCTCCGCATTGCTCAGCAGCACCGTGACGCTCAGGCGGTCCGACAGCTCGGCCGCGACATCTAGCGCCGCCTGGCCACGACCGTAGACCAGGCAGACGCCGCCCGATTTCAGCGTCGTCATGCCCGTCGGCTCAGACATGTGCGCAGCCTCCGCCAGCAGCGCCGCTATCTTCGGCAGAGCGGACCCCTTGCTCGAGCACCAGCCGGCGCGCTCACGAATATTAGTGAAGGAGAGGCCGGCTTCGCCTCCGCCTTTGTCCGCGGCCACCTCGCGAAAGAGCGGCGCTTCCTGCGTGCAGGCCACGTGCAATGCCGCGCCAGACTTGAGCCCGTCCTCGAAGGCAGAGATCTGGCTGCGGCAAAGCTCGAGGTGCACGGGCAGCGGCTCAGCCAGCCCCAGCGCGTCGGCAAGGCGCTTGCCGTCGATTTCCATCGTCCGCTGGCAGTTGCAGACCAGCAGCCGCTGGCTTCGGGCTGGGGCCGTCATGGCGTCTCCGTGCAGGGCGCGCGTGGCCGACAAGGGCTGCTCGCGCGGTCTGGGCCGATTTTATAGGCAGCTTACTTTCTGCCAAAGCTTATATACTGCATTCCCGCCCGGTTTGCTCAGGGCGCCGAGCCGGATCGTTTCGAGAGGCAGCGGCTGATGCAGCGCGTGCTGTCGATTGTGCTGGGCGTGGTCATCGCCCGCGAGAGGATCGGCCACCCATGGCAGGAATACGCTTGGCGGCCGGCCAGCGTGTTCCTGAACGCACCGGAGGTCAGCGAATGGCGCGAGCTGCGACGCGACGCGGCGTCCACCTACTACCATGCGGCGACGCTGCCTTTGGAGCTGCATGCCAAGGACACCTTGGGTTATGTGGCCAATCTCAACGAGGATGAGCCCTCCGTCTACGTGGTGCTGCGCGAGGGCGGACCGGCCGGCCAACCCGTTCACGTCGCGATCGTGACGGCCTCCCCGCACGAGGCCGAGGCCTACGGCCAGATCAGCGAGGAAATCGTGGGACCGGTCGCCATGCCGCAGCCGCTGCTGGAGCTGCTGGAGGCGTTCGTGGCCGAGCACCACACCGAGGAGCCCTTCGTCAAGCGGCAGCGCCGGAAGCACCATCAGGCCGAGGAGCACAAGTTCGGCCAGGAGCCGATCGAGGTGCTGCGCAAGCGCCAACCCGGAGCGCGCGAGAATGAATGAGGACGAGCCGTTCCTGAAGCGCTGGTCGCGGCGCAAGGTCGAGGCCAGGGAAGGGCCGGACAAGGTCGAGCCTGCGCGCGAGAGTGCGGATGGCGACGTCGGGATGCCGGGAGACGTGTCGCTGCCGGCGCGGGGTGAAGGCCGGCCGCAAGAGAAGCGCGAGCTCACCGAGGCCGACTTCGCCGACGTCGATTTCGACGCGCTCGACGCGAAGTCGGACTACGCGCGTTTCCTTGCCAAAGGCGTGCCCGAAGCGATCAAGCAAAAGGCGCTGCGCAAGCTGTGGGCCTCCGATCCGGTCTTCTCGCAGATCGAACCTTTACAGGAGTATGCCGGCGACTTCACGGACGCCGCCGTCGCCGTGCCAGCCGGCACGCTCAAGACCGCCTATCGGGTCGGCAAGGGCTTCTTGTCGGACGAAGAGGTGGCCGCGTGGGAGAAGCTCGGGCATCCGGCAGAACCCACCGCAGTCGCCACATCTCCTGCCGTGACGGATGCTCCGCCCTCTCCGCCCGACGCGAGCGTCGGGGCGCTCGCGGCAACGGCGGGCGAGGCGGAGCCGGCCGTCGCGATAGCCCAAGAACCTCCCGATCAGCCTGACGTGCACGCGCTGTTGCGCCAATCGGACACCTATTTCGCCAGCCTCTACCCGGCCGCCAGCAACCACCTGGTCGATATTGTCGCGTTGAGCGAGCCCCATGTGCGCTTTCTTGTGGCGCGCCGCGGCGGCGTCGCCGTCGGCTGCGGCGCGCTCGTGCTCGGGACGGACGGCGAGGCCGAGCTCAAGCGCATGTTCGTGATCCCCGAGGCGCGCGGGCTCAAGCTCGGCAGCCGCATCCTCTATGCTCTGGAGGCGGCAGCCAAGGCCGAGGGCGTGCGCGTCCTGCGCTTGGAGACCGGCGTGCGCCAACCCGAAGCGCTCGCCCTCTACCGCCGCCACGGCTACACCGAGCGCGGCCCCTTCGGCACCTACCGGCCCGACCCCCTCAGCACGTTTTTCGAGAAATGGATCGGGTGAGGCGGGCTCTCTTCCGAGAGCGGACAACCTCAGCAGCGGCCAATCACAATATTGGAAGTCATCTGCCCGATGACCTTGCCGTCCTTCAGGAGCTTGGCCATCTCGGTCCGCAGCTGCTCGAAGAAGGCGTCCTGCACTTGCCTGGGTAGCGCAGCGACCCCAGGCGCCACCGGCGTCGCAGCGAAGGCCTGCACGGCCTGCTCGACGCCGCCTTCGAGCACCATAGGCAGCGTCGGCGTCAACAGGTGCAGCTGGCGGAAGCCCGCCGCCTCGGCCGCGGCCTTCAGCGCGGCGCCGCTTGGCCAGCTGAACGGAGCCGTGATGAGATCGGCAAGTTCACCCGGCACCGTCGCGCGCAAGGCCGCATGGAATGTTGCGAAGATCTGATTGCGCTCCAGCTCCGCCCAAACAGCAGCGCCGCAGACCTGTCGGGGAAAAACTGCAGGCCCTGCTGGCACAGCACGGCGTCGAACGTGCCGCTCGGGGCCCCCAGCGGTGCCGCAGAGGACTCCACATAGTCGATTGCCGCGGCACCATCGAGCGTCGGCTTCGCCCTGGCGATGTCCAGCATCGGCGGCGCTATGTCGGTCGCCACAATCCGGCCGCGAGGGCCGACGCGCAGCGCCGCGAGCCGCGCCACT
>VBAB01000008.1 GCA_005888525.1 Alphaproteobacteria bacterium | reverse complement strand
CATTGCTGGTAGGTCAGCTCCTCCATGGGTATGGCCGGAGCACCGAAGCCTGCGTTGTTGAACAGGAAGTCGAGGCGGCCGAACGCCTTCTTGGTCTCGGCGAAGAGGTTCTTCACGTCCTCCGGCTTGCCCACGTCGGCCCGGATGGCGAGCATCTTGCCGCCCCCGGCCTTCGCCATGGCAACGGTCTTATCGAGCTCCTCCTTGCGGCGGCCGGAGACGACCACGTTCCAGCCGTCGCCTTGCAATGCCAGCGCGGACGAGCGGCCGATGCCGCTCCCTCCGCCCGTGACGAGCGCAACCTTGCCCTGAGATGCCATGTAACTCCTCCCTGTCCCTGGATGATGGCCGAAATCTGCTGCAGCCTAACGCCATCTGGCGCACCCGTCACCCGGGAAGCCGACGCCCATTGCAGAGGCTAGCCGGGAACCGTGCCGTTGGCGGTGACGTTCAACTGCCCGTGAGGCGCGCTCCTTGTCACTTGACAACGCAGGCGGGAGCGGTCAATACTTAACCACATGGTTGACTATACGGATGCCCAACTCGACCAGGCATTTGCGGCCCTGGCGGATCCGACGCGTCGGGCCATTCTCGATCGCCTGGCTCAAGGCGATGGGCCGGCAGTGACCGAGATCGCCGCGCCGTTCGCCGTCTCGCTGCCGGCGGTCATGAAGCACCTCGACGTGCTGGCACGCGCGGGACTGATCGAGCGCGCCAAGACCGGGCGCACCGTGCGCTGCACTCTCAGGGCGCAGCCGATGGAAACGGCCATGCAGTGGTTGACCCGCTACGAGCGGTTCTGGACTGAAAAGCTGGATGCGTTGGCAAAATTCGTGGAGGAGGAGTCGTGTCCAAACCCCAAAGCCCGAGCCTCACCCTCAAGCGCAAGCTCAGCGCGCCCGCGGAGAAAGTCTTCGCCGCCTGGACGGACCCGGAAAAAATAATCCACTGGTTCGGGCCTGCCGAGACGGCAGACGGCTCGGTGCGCGCGGACATGGACGTGCGCGTGGGCGGGCGCTTCCGCATCAGCTTCAGGGACCAGGACGGCGAGTATCACGAGGTCGGCGGCACCTATCGCGAGGTCGTGCCCAACGAGCGACTGGTCTTCAGCTGGGCGTGGCACTCGACGCCGGAGCGCGAGTCGCTCGTCACGATCACGCTGAAGCCCGATGGCGACGCGACGATGCTTACGCTCCACCACGAGCGCTTCTTCGATGAGAAGGCGCGCGACGGACACGAGCGCGGATGGAGCGGCACGCTCGAAAAGCTCGCACGTTATCTCTCGTAGACGGCAAGGAGAGCATTATGGCAAAGACAGCAACCGCCAAACGCGCGCAGAAGCAAGCGGAGCCGCAGGCGGCGGCGTGGTCGCACGGCAACTTCTATTGGAACGAGCTGCGGACGCGCGATGCCGAGCGCGCCAAGCGGTTCTACGAGACCACCATCGGCTGGACTTTCGAGCCCATGCCGATGGACGGCGGCGCTACCTACTGGATCGCAATGCTGCGCGGCAAGCCGGTCGCCGGCCTCTTTCCCCTGAAGTCGCCCCAATACGACGACGTGCCCGAGAGCTGGATGTCGTTCCTTGCAGTCGACGATGTCGACAAGCGGGTTGCGAAGGCCCTCAAGGCCGGCGCCAAGCTGGTGATGCCAGTCTTCGATGTCCCAAACGTCGGCCGCATCGCCATGCTGAGGGAGCCGGGCGGCGCAGGCATCGGCTGGATGACACCGGTGGAATGAGGGCCAGGAGGGGGTCAGACCCCTCGCCGATTCGTTTCGTGAAAATCGCCGACGCGCAGGCGAGGGGTCTGACCCCCTCAGGGAGCGACCACATGCAGAAGATCACCCCATTCCTATGGTTTGACGGCAAAGCCCAGGAAGCCGCGAATTTCTACGTCTCCGCTTTCAAGAATTCGCGAATCGTCAGCCCCATGCGCGCGGGCGGAGGAGAACCCACGCCCGAGGGGAAGGTCATGTCGGTCACATTCGAGATCGATGGACGTCAATTCATCGCCTTCAACGGCGGCCCGCACTTCACGTTCTCCCCGGCGATTTCTCTCTTCGTGAGATGTGAGACGCAGAGCGAGATAGACGAGCTGTGGGAGAAGCTCTCCGAAGGCGGCGAAAAGCAACGATGCGGCTGGCTGAAGGACAAATATGGCGTGTCCTGGCAGATCGTTCCTCCGATTTTGGGCGAGCTGCTGCAAGGCAAGGACGCCGAGAAAGCCAAGCGGGTCATGAGCGCGATGTTGAAGATGCAGAAACTCGACATCGAGGGCTTGAAGAACGCGTAAGGCGATTGGGACGCGCGACATGCCCAAAGTGATCCTCACCGGCTCGATCCGACAGCACGTCGGCGGACTCGGCGTCGTCGAGGTCGGCGGCGACACGGCCGGCGCCGTCGTCAGCGCGTTGGAGGCGTCCTACCCGGCGCTGCGCGGCTGGATCGTCGACGAGCGGGGGGCGCTGCGGCGCCACGTCAAGCTGTACTTCGGCCAGGGGGCCGTTTCGCTGGACACACCCATTGGCCCCAATGACGAGCTGCACATAGTCGCGGCAATCTCCGGAGGTTGAGAGATGACTGAATTGCTCGTGGGTACCAAGAAAGGCCTTGTGGTGCTGCGCGGCGCGCGGGGCGGTCCGCTGGAGATAGCCGCGCGCGCGTTCCCGGGCGAGGCGGTGGAATTCGCCATGCGCGATCCGAGAAGCGGCCGCTATTTCGCCAGCGTCACGCACGGTCAGTTCGGCCCGCATCTGTTCTATACCGATGATCCGACCGGGAAATGGCAGCAAGCCGAAGGACCGGCGTTTCCGCCCAGCGCCAACGCGGCGATCGAGCGGATCTGGGTCATCGAGCCCGGCGTCGATGACGATGTCGTTTGGTGCGGCGTTGCGCCGGCCGCGCTGTTCCGCAGCGGTGACGGCGGCGGCGGGCTGTGCCTGCACTCGATCTGCCCGTGGCCGGGCGACCCGAACCGCCTGGCGATCGGCATCTCCTCGGCCGGGGTGTGGCTTTCCGACGACGCCGGCAAAAGCTGGCGCCGCAGCGTAGGTGGCCTCGTCCCGCGGTACATCCCGGAAGAGGCGCGCAAGGATACGCACGCCTTTTGCGTCCACAATATGCGGCGTGCGCCTCGCCAGCCGACGACGCTCTACATGCAGTTCCACGGTGGGGTCTACCGGTCGGACAATGCCGGGGAGACCTGGATCGACATCGGCACCGATCGGGGGCTCCCCTCCGATTTCGGCTTCCCGCTCGCCATCGATCCCAATGACCCCGACCGCGCGTTCGTGGTGCCACTGGCCGCCGACATGGACCGCGTGACCCCCGAGGGCAGAGTGCGCGTCTATGAAACGCTCGATCGCGGGAAGAGCTGGCGCGCGCTCGAAAACGGCCTGCCGCAATCGAAGGCCTATCTCACCGTGCTGCGCCAGGCCTTCTGCAACGACGGGGCAAGTCCGCTCGGCCTTTATTTCGGGGCGACGTCGGGGGAGGTGTTCGGATCGGCGGACGGGGGCCTTACCTGGTCCACCGTGGCAGCTCATCTCCCACCCGTCGCATCGGTGCGGTGCGCCTGAGTACAGCAAAAGGAGCAGAGCGATGCACAAGATAGTGACCAACGAGGAATGGCTCGCCGCCCGCAAGGGCTTCCTGGCCAAAGAGAAGGAATTCACTCGGCTGCGCGACGAGCTCGCCCGGCAGCGCCGCGAGCTGCCCTGGGTGAAGGTGGATAAGACCTATGTATTCGATGGCCCGAACGGCAAGGAGTCGCTGTCGGACCTGTTCGCCGGCCGCAGCCAGCTCATCGTCAACCACTTCATGTTCGGCGCGGACTGGAACGAAGGCTGCCCCAGTTGCTCGTTCTGGGCCGACACCTACAACGGCGTGGTCGTGCACTTGGAGCACCGCGACGCATCGTTCGTCGTGATTTCCAGGGCCCCACTGGAGAAGCTGGAAGCCTACAAGAAGCGCATGGGCTGGAGCTTCAAGTGGGTCTCGGCGCTCCACAACGACTTCAACCGCGATTATCACGTCTCCTTCACACCCGAAGAGCAGAAGGCGGCGGTCTACAACTACGAGGCGGGTGGTTTCGGCTCGTCCGAGGCGCCGGGCGTCAGCGTCTTCGCCAGGGACGGTGCGGGCAACATCTTCCACACCTACTCCTGCTACGCGCGCGGGCTGGACACGCTGAACGGCGCCTATCAGCTGCTCGACCTGCTTCCCAAGGGACGCGACGAGCAGGGCCTGCCGCATCCGATGGCGTGGGTGCGTCGCCACGACAAATACGAGTGACAAGGGGGTCAGACCCCTCGCTTGCACCTGTCGATTTTACTCAGCCATCGAGGCGAGGGGTCTGACCCCCTCACACAAAGGAGAACGTCATGAAGCTTTATGGTTTTCCCGCATCGCCCAACACCTGGAAGGTCCGAGCCGCGGCGCACCAGATCGGCGTGCCGCTGGAGCTCGAGATCGTCGATCTGACCAAGGGTGCGCAGCGCAAGCCCGAGTATCTGGCGCTCAACCCGACGGGGCGCACGCCGACGCTGGTCGACGGCGATTTCAAGCTCTGGGAATCGAGCGCGATCATGCAGTACCTTGGGAGCAAGAAGAAGACGCCGCTGTGGCCCGACGACGCCAAGGCGCGGGCCGACATCGCGCGCTGGCAAAGCTGGCACCTGCAACACTGGAGCCGCGGAACCACGATTCTGATCTTCGAGAACCTGGTCAAGAAGATCATGGGCATCGGCGAGCCCGATGCGAAGGCGCTGGCGCAGGGGACGGAGCTTTTCCATCAGGACGCGGCGATGCTCGATGCCCACCTGGGGCGTCATCCGTACCTGGTGAACGACACGCTGACGCTCGCCGACTTCACGGTGGTGGCGCCGCTGTTCCACGCCGAGCCGGCGAAGATACCGCTGGAGAAATACGGCAACATCAAGCGCTGGTTCGGCGCGCAGGCCGCGCTGCCGGCATGGCAGGAGACAGCGCCGCGGCGCTGAGGTCGTTCCGTGCGCGAGCGTGATGCTCGCGCGGGCTCTCAGTTGCCCGACTCCGTGAAAAAAGCGCTTCGCATGAGCAAAGGTCATGGGAGGCCTGAGAAATACTCGTGCCTAGCGTGAGCACGCCCGCTGTAGAGGAATGCGGCGGCGCAAAGGTGCCGCTGCCTCCAACCAGGGACTGCGTGAAATGCAGAAAGTTGCTCCGCCAGCGTCCGTCGCTCCTCGGCCCTTGTGGGTCGTCGTGCTGTCGGCAGGGCTCATCATCGGCATCGCCATGGGCATTCGCCAGGTGATGGGACTCTATTTGACGCCGATGACCAAGGAGCTGGGCATCGGCCGCGAGCCGTTCTCGACCGCAATGGCCGTCGCCAATCTATCTTGGGGCGTCTGTGCGGTGTTCGCCGGCATGGTCGCCGACCGCTACGGCGCCGGCCGCGTCGTCGTGGCGGGCACGCTCGCGAGCATGGCGGGCATGTACTACATGTGGGCTGCAAGATCGGGCTTCGACCTTCTTGTCGGCGGCGTGCTCATGGGCGTCGGCGTCAGCGGCACGGGGCTCAACGCGCTGGTCGGGGCCGCGGGGCGCGCTGCGCCGCCTGAAAAGCGCACCAGCGCGATCGCCGCCCTGGGCATGGCCAGCGGGATCGGCGGGTTCGTCGCTTTCCCTTACACACATCTCCTCATGGACCTCTACGGCTGGCAGACGAGCCTCCTGCTGCTGCTGGTGACGAGCGCGGTGGTGATGCCGCTCGCCTGGCCGCTCGCCGGCAAGCCCGCGGACAACTCGAGCCTCGTGGACCGGCAGTCGCTGGTCGGAGCCTTCTGGGAGGCCTTCACGCATCCGAGCTATATGCTGCTGGTCACGGGCTTCTTCGTGTGTGGCTTCCATGTGGCGTTCTACGGCGTGCACCTGCCGGCGTTCGTGGCCGACAAGGGGCTCGACGGCAGCGTCGCCGTCACGGCCCTGACGCTGGTGGGGCTCGCCAATCTCGTCGGCACCTATATCGCCGGGCAGTCGGGCCGCTTCATCGAGAAGCGCCGGGGGCTCAGCCTCATCTATTTCGGCCGCTGCTTCATCTTCTTGGGGTTGTTGTTCCTGCCGATCACGCCGACCACCGTCATCGGCTTGAGCATCCTGCTCGGACTCTTCTGGCTGTCCACGGTGCCTCTGACCTCGAGCCTGGTTGCCACCTTCTTCGGCACGCGCTGGATGTCCATGCTGTTCGGGGTGGTGTTCCTGTCGCATCAGGTGGGGTCGTTCTGCGGCCTGTGGCTGGCGGGCTATCTTTACGACGCCACGAAGTCGTATGATGCCATGTGGTGGATCTCGATTGCGCTCGGCCTGTTCGCGGCCGCGGTGCATTGGCCGATCCAGGAGCGCCCGGTGGCGCGGCTGGCGGCCAGCCCGGCTTAGGCCCATATAGGGAAGATGGAGACGCATTCGCACACTGGGCACGGGCAGGACGCGGCGCGCCAGTCGATGCCGGGTGCCGTGCGCTGGGCCGTGCTCGCCGCCGTCGGCCTGGTGTTCGCCGGCGCGCTGTATCTCGTATGGGTGCGCGGGGAAGCTCTACTGCTCGACCTGTCCGCGCTGGGACAGCGCATTTTCTGCTTCTAGCCACACCCACGCCGCGCGGACTCCCCTCCCCCTTGCGGTGAGGGGTTGGGGTTGGGGGTATCATCAAAAATGCGACCGGGCTGGTGAGCACCGAGTGGATAATGCATAACGCTGGCCTTTGTTCGTGTGGGTTCACGCCACCCCTGACCCCTCCCCATCAAGGGGAGGGGGACCTGTTGGCGTCTGCGGCGAGGTGAGTGTCCCCAATGGCTGAGTTGCTGCTCGAATTGTTCTCCGAGGAGATCCCGGCGCGGATGCAGGCGCGGGCGGCGGAGGATTTGCGGCGTCTGGTCACCGAGGGGCTGAAGGCGCAGGGGCTGGCGGCGGGGGAAGCGCGGGCCTACGCGACGCCGCGGCGGCTGGCGCTGGTGGTGGAGGGCGTGCCGGCCAAGTCGCCGGACCTGAGCGAGGAGCGCAAGGGCCCGCGCGTCAATGCGCCGGAGCAGGCCATCGCCGGCTTCCTCAAGTCGGCGGGCCTCGACTCCATCCGGGAC
>VBAB01000007.1 GCA_005888525.1 Alphaproteobacteria bacterium | reverse complement strand
GCGGCTGGCCGGCCTTGCACTCGCGGATCCATTCCGATGTGAACTTGCCGCTCTGGATGTCCTTGAGGATGCGCTTCATCTCGGCGCGCGTTTCGTCTGTGACGAGCCGCGGCCCCGACACGTACTCGCCGTACTCGGCGGTGTTGGAGATCGAGTAGTTCATGTTGGCGATGCCGCCCTCGTAGATGAGGTCGACGATCAGCTTCACCTCGTGCAGGCACTCGAAGTAGGCCATTTCAGGCGCGTAGCCGGCTTCCACCAGCGTCTCGAAACCGGCGCGGATCAGTTCCACGAGGCCGCCGCACAGCACGGTCTGCTCGCCGAACAGGTCGGTCTCGCATTCCTCCTTGAAGGTGGTCTCGATGATGCCGGCGCGGCCGCCGCCGATCGCCGCGGCGTAGGACAGGAACAGGTCATGCGCGTTGCCGCTCTTGTCCTGGTGGATGGCGAGCAGGCAGGGCACGCCGCGCCCGCCCTGATACTCGGAGCGCACGGTGTGGCCGGGGCCCTTCGGCGCGACCATGCCGACGTCGAGGTCGGGGCGCGGCTCGATCAGGTTGAAATGCACGTTGAGGCCGTGCGCGAACATCAGGGCGGCGCCGTCCTTCATGTTGGCGGCCAGGTGGTCCTTGTAGATGTCGGCCTGCAGCTCGTCGGGGGTGAGCATCATGATGACGTCGGCCCACTTGGCGGCCTCCGCCACCTCCATCACCTTCAGCTTCTCCTTCTCCGCCTTGGCGACGCCGGCAGAGGTCTTGCGCAGCGCCACGGCGACGTTCTTCACCCCGGATTCGCGCAGGTTGAGCACGTGCGCGTGCCCCTGGCTGCCGTAGCCGACGACGGCCACCTTCTTGCCCTTGATCAGGTTGATGTCGGCATCACGATCGTAATAGACGCGCATGGCTTCACTCCTCTCTCGCGCACTTGCGCATTTCTTGTCCTTGCGGACGCTCAACCCTCGGGCTGGATCACGGCCACAAGAATACTGCGCATCTTCTCCAGCGTCTCCGCGGGCACTCGGCCGGCGCGACCGAAGATGCGTCCTGAACGGTCGACGGCACGGACCTGGTCGACAAGGATGGCGCCCTTGATCTTCAAATCATCGGGCAGCATCACCTTGAATGGCCATGGCCCGGCGTTCGACGTGATCGGGCAGACGAGCGCAAGACGGGAGACCTTATGATAGGCCGCCGGCGTAATGACAACTGCTGGTCGCCGGCCGGACTGCTCTGTGCCGCGGACGGGATCGAGCTCCACCCAGACGAGGTCGCCGGCGTCCAGATCATCGCTGCTTGGCATGGCGAGGTTTCCCGCGCGGCTTGGAATACGCGTCGTCGATGCCCTCGGCACCGATGTCCGCACCCCACGCCACGACGTCGGGATGGGCGGCCGGACCCAGCCGCTCCGCCTCTGCGACAAGGTCGCATAGCCGCACTCTCGACCGCGAGGGCTTTAGTCTCACCCAGCCGTTCTCGACCGCAACATCGACCGACTGGCCGTCTGCCAGCTCGAGTTCGTCGACGATTGCCCGCGGCAACCTGACGGCGAGGCTATTCCCCCACTTGGCAATGCGCACCTGCATGGGCGGGCTCCTTTACGTATATACATAGTATATCCCGGGCTCCGACGCAACTGCCCGAGTGCCTCACGTGCCCGAAGCGCGCGCAGATCGCTTTCACTCCCCGGGGCCAGCGAACAGCAGCAGGTTCCCGTCCGGGTCCTTGACGATGAAGGTCTGGGCGCCCCAGGGCTCCTTCCTCAACGCCTGGAAGAACGTAACGCCCGCCGCTTGGAACTCGTGGAACAGCTGCTCGATCTCCTCGTGCGTATCGAGCCCCATGTCGGCGGAGAGCAGGCTCTCGCGGTCCCTGAGCTGCGGGTCGATCACGGGGCGATCCATGTGCTTGAGATTGAGGAGGCCGCGATCCCTTCTCACCTGGGCGTAGAACGGCGGCTCCCCGTAGACGAAGACGACGGAGAAGCCGAGCTTCTGCGTGAAGAAATCGCAGGACGCCTTGATGTCCGCGACGAACAGCTCTGCCGCCGTTGCGGTGATGACGGGTTTGGACCGAGTCCCATGTGCATGTTCGGGCATGGTCGCCATTCCTGTCGCAGCGAAGCGATGAGCAAGAGCGTCACGCCGGGTGTCGCCATGCTGGGGTGCTTCATATAATATGCCTGGCAACCGCCGACTCCAGATCGGCTGCTCGGGAGGATACGATGATGAAGATTGGCGCCCAGCGCATTTCCTGTAGCGTGCTTGTTCTGCCGGCCCTGTGCCTCACTGCCGTCGCGCTAGTGTCGCCGGCGCTGGCGCAGATTGCCGTCTCCGCCAACGACAACAAGGTCGTCAATATCGACGGCGTCAACAAGATCGTAGAGAACCCGGCGCCGGACAACGCCACCATCATCGATCTCGGCGTGTCGCCGCCGAAGGTGCTGGGTCAGGTCGACGTACCGGCCTCCGTGGTCGGCCCGCCGCAGAGCGTCGCCATCGCCCCCGACGAGAGCATTGCGCTGGTGGTGGCATCGACCAAGATCGATCCGGCCGATCCCAAGAAGACGGTTCCCGACAACAAGCTGAGCGTCATCGACCTCAAAGCCTCGCCTCCGGCGGTCATCGCCACCGTCGAGGTCGGCGTGTCACCCGCCGGCGTCTCCTTCAGTCCGGACGGCAAGCTGGTGCTGGTCGCCAACCGCGGCGATGGCACGGTCTCCATCCTCACGGTCGCCGGCAAGACGCTGACCCTGGTCGGCAAGATCGCACTCGGCGACGCAAAGTCGGGCCCGTGCCACGTCGCCTTCACGCCCGACGGGAAGCAGGCGCTCGTCACGCGTGACGGCGACCATCGCATTTCCGTGCTGTCGGTCGACGGCACCAAGGTCGAGGACACCAAAGCCTACATGGTTGCGGGCATCCGCCCCTACAGCATCTCCATCAGCTCCAAGGGCGACGTTGCCGTGCTCACCAATCAGGGGGGCGGCCAGGGCGACACCGACATCGTCAGCCTCATCGACCTGAAGAAGAACCCGCCGCGCATCGTCGATACGGTCTCGGTCGGCCAGATCCCCGAGGGCGCCACCATGTCGCCCGACGGGTCTCACGTGGCGATCACCATCCAGAACGGCTCGAACCGGCCCAAGACGCATCAGGCCTACAACGACCACGGCCTCGTCATGGTCTATCGCATCGAGGGCACGAAGCTCGCGCTGGCTGCGCAAGCCAAGGTCGGCGGCTGGGGCCAGGGAGTGGTGTGGAGCAAGGACGGCAAGACCCTGCTCGCCCAGTCCATGCTCGACAAATCGCTTGATGTGCTGAGCTTCGACGGCAAACAGCTCCAAGTCGTCGGCAAGATCAAGGTGCCGGGCGGCGCGGCCGGCATGCGCACGGTCGAGAAATAGGCCCATTCGCGACTGCAGGAACCAGGGAGGTTGCTCATGAAAGAACTCACGCGCCGCGCAGTGCTCACCGGTGCCGCTGCCGCCACGGCCAGCACCACGCTTCCGTTTGCCACGGCCTCGCCCGCGCTCGCCTCTGCGCCCGCGGCCGCCAAGCAGGCGCCCGGCTTCTATCGCGCCAAGCTGGGCGACTTCGAGATCACGCAGATCGCCGATGGGGCTCGAACCTTCCCGATGCCCGATACGTTCGTGAAGAACGTTCCCAAGGAGCAGGCACTCGCCGCAGCGGAGGCCGCCTACATGCCCAAGGGGATGGTGACCGTCCCGTTCAACCCGATCGTCATCAACACGGGCTCCAAGCTCGTGCTGATCGATGCGGGTTACGGTCCTGCCACGCTGCCGGCCGCCGGCCTGCTGCCCGCCAACATGGCCGCTGCCGGCATCGACGCCGGCGCCATCGACATCGTCGTCCTCTCGCACCTCCACCCCGACCACATCAACGGCATCAAGACGGCCGACAACAAGCTCGCCTTCCCCAACGCCGAGATCAAAGCGCCGGCGCAGGATTGGGCGTTCTGGATGAGCGAAGACAACGCGGGCAAGGCTGCCAACGACATGATGAAGGGCTACTTCGC
>VBAB01000006.1 GCA_005888525.1 Alphaproteobacteria bacterium | reverse complement strand
TCCGACGAGACGCAAGTCTTGCGCTTCCGCGATGCGGTTTCCGCGCAGCACGACACCGACAAACTTCATCTGCTCTTCAACAACGCCGGCATCGGTGGCGGCGGGAGCCTGTTCACCACTAGCCGCGCCCAATGGGAAAGGACGTTCAACATCTGCTGGGGCGGCGTCTATCTATGCACGCGCGCCTTCCTTCCTCTGATGATGAAGGCCGACGAGGCGCACATCGTCAACACGAGCAGCGTCAATGGATTTTGGGCTTCCATCGGTCCCGGCGTGCCGCATACCGCCTATTGCGCAGCCAAGTTCGCGGTGAAGGGATTCACGGAGGCGCTCATCACCGATCTGAGCGTGAACGCACCCCATATCAAATGCTCGGTCGTCATGCCCGGACATATCGGCACGTCGATCGTCTCCAACTCGCGGAAAATCCAGTTCCAAACCCAATCCGAAGCCATGAGCGCGGAGGAGATCGTGCAAGCGCGGGCGCGCCTGTCGGCCGCTGGGCGAGACATGTCGCAGGTGTCGGACGCGGATATCCAGAAGCTGTACTTGGAGCGCGAACGGCGCTTTCGCGAGGAAGCTCCCATGACTGCGGCAGCCGCGGCAGCAGTCATTCTCGCCGGGGTCAAGGCAGACCGCTGGCGCATCCTGGTTGGGCAAGACGCCCATGAGCTCGACGAGCGGGTGCGGCAGGCTCCGGAAGAGGCCTATGAGACGAAGTTTTTCGACGACTTCGCCGCGGACGTCGGCTGGCGCGTCGGCCGCTGACCTCAACTCGCCCTAGGTTGGGTCAAGCGAAAGCGATGACCCAACACAATTCCGGGCGAGCCCGCAAAGGGCGGCGGGTCAGCGCTTCGCTCGACCCACCCTACGATACCTGGCGCGTCCGATGGTGTGGCTCACGTGAAGCGATAGCGAACGCGGGGCCAATTGACCAGACTCCCGCGCGCAGTGCAGCGGCGTCCAACTCGATCTCCTCGGGTTAGCTAAGTCCGACGCCCGAGAGCGAATGGCCCGAAGTCGACGGACTTGCCGAGCACCGCCTCGGCCAGCAACCGACCGCAGTAGGGTCCCATTGTAAGCCCGCTGGGGCCCAGACCGTTGCCGACCAGCAGATTGTCCACACCGGGCACCGGCCCGAGCTTGGGGCGATTATCGTCGGCAAGGGGCCGGAATCCGATGCGAATTTCATGCAGTGTCCAGGAAGCGAGTCCAGGCGCGACGGCGAGCCCCGCGTTTAGCACTTCGGCCACGCCTGCCGCCGTCAGGCGATGGTCGAACCCGGAATTGGTCTCGCGCGAGGCGCCGACGACGACGCGGGAATCCTCGAACGCCAGAAGATAGTAGCTATTGAGCGGCATCAGCACCGGCCACCGCGCCGTATCGGTCCCGGGCCGGCGCAGGTGGACGATCTGGCCGCGCTGTGGTGCCACTGGCAACGAGAGTCCTGTGGGCTCGAGCATCTTGGGTGCCCATGCGCCGGCCGCAATGACTACGAAATCGGCTTCCATCACTTCGCCCTCGACGCGTACGCCCGAAGCTCGGTTGCCCTTCAGGACAAGCTCGGCTGAGCCAATCACGAATCGCGCGCCATGCTTGACCGCTGCGCGGCGCAACGCGGCAGCGAGCCGTCGCCCGTCGACGCGGGCCCCGCCGGACACGAAGAGCGCGGGCTGATGGGGGCGCAACGGAGGGAACAAGGCGTTTGCTTGCGATGGTGCAAGCCGCTCGACGTGACCCACTGGCCAATCGGTCGCGCGGAATCGGACGCGGCGCTCCACGGCGTCGAGCTCGGCCGGATCGGCGGGCACATAGAGGCCGCCCACTCGGGCATAGCCCAGATCCTGTTCGCCGTCCTCGGCGAGCATCGCGGTGAAATCGGGATAGTACCTCGCGCCCCCTGCTAGCAGGGTATAAGTCGGCGCATCCTCGATCGGAGAGCCCCAGGGGCAGACGATGCCGGCACCGGCCGCCGTGGCGCGGCCCTCGTCGGCACGGTCGATCAGCGTCACATCGCAGCCTTCGCGCGCAAGGTGGTAGGCGGTGCTGGCGCCGAGGATTCCCGCTCCGACTACGATGACCCTCATTGCGCGCTCTCGACTTCCTATCGTCCCTTGTACTTGGGCTTGCGCTTCTCGTTGAAGGCATTGATGCCTTCCTGGCGGTCCTCCGTGCCGACGGTGCGGTTGTAGGCCTCGATCTCGAAGGCGTAGCCGGAGGCGCGATCGAGGTCGGTGGCCCTGTCGATGGCCTTCTTGGCTTGCCGCACCGAGATTGGCGCGTTCTCGGCGATGCGGCGCGCGGTGGACATCGCCTCGGCCATCAGCTGATCGTCGGGGCAGACCTTGTTGACCATGCCCCACTCGTAGGCCTGCTCGGCGCTGAACGGCGTGCCGGTCAGGATCAG
>VBAB01000005.1 GCA_005888525.1 Alphaproteobacteria bacterium | reverse complement strand
CGTCGCGTTGAAGTAGCGCGGCGCCGTCGCAGCGAGAGATTTGCGATGTTGATGTTCTCGTACTTGATGGCGACGGGAATCACAACGGGGGCATTCTACGCCCTCGTCGCGCTCGGCATCGTCATTGTCTACAAGTCGACGGAGGTCGTGAATCTCGCGCACGGCGAGCTGTTCATGGTCGGGGGCATGCTGGCCTACACGTGCCATGTGATGGCCGGCATTCCCTACCTCCCGTCACTCTTACTCGCCGTTGCCGGCGCCTTCGCGGTCGGCATCCTCACCGAACGCATCGCCTACCGTTCGGTTCTCAAGCATGGCCTGGCCAGTGTGCTTGTCGCCACTATTGGCGTCTCCTTCATCCTCAAGGGAATCGCGCGGTACGTATGGGGTGGTAAGGGCGATTATCTCTCCTTCCCTCCCATCGTCTCTCCGGAACCTCTCCAGTTCGGCAACATCATGATCATGTCGCAGCAGCTCGTGGTACTGCTGGCGGCGATCGTAGTCATGCTCGGGCTTGCGCTCTTCTTTAAGCGCACGCGCGCCGGCAAGTGGATGCAGGCCACCGCCAGCAACCCCAAGGCGGCCATGCTGTGCGGCCTCAGGATCGATCGCATCTACATGTACACCTTTGGTGTTGGCGCTGCCGTCGCCGGGGCGGCCGGCGTCCTCATGGCACCCTTGACGCTGCTCTACCCGGATGTCGGGTTCGTCCTGTTCATCAAGGGCCTGGCGGCCGCGGTGCTGGGTGGAATCACCAGCATTCCCGGCGCGGTTCTGGGCGGCCTGCTGCTCGGGCTTATCGAGCAGCTGGCAGCGGGCTACTTACATTCCAGCATCCAGGACGTGGTCGCCTTTCTCGTCATCATGTTCGCATTGAGCTTCCTACCGACGGGGCTGTTGGGCGTTCGCGGGGTGCGGAAAATCTGACATGCGGCTCCAGGCCTTGGTCAGCAATCGGAGCTTCCTGACGCTTCTCTTCGGCGCGCTCCTGGTTTTGCCGGCGTTCGCAAACCAGTACACACTGTTCGTCGGCAACTTGATGCTGCTGTACATTATTCTGGCATCGGGGCTGAACATTCTCGTCGGCTTCGCTGGGCAGCTCGCCTTCGCCAATGCGGCCATCTACGGCATCGGCGCATATGGAACGGCACTCCTACAGGTGCACCTCGGCTGGTCGTTCTGGGCGGCCGCGCCCGTCGGTGCAGTGCTGGCTATGGTCATCGGCACACTGCTCGCGTTCCCAGCATTACGGCTCAGCGGAATCTTCCTCGCGCTCTCCACGCTGGCCTTTGCACAAGCGACCCAATGGGTGCTGTGGCACTGGCAGTCGGTGACCTTCGGGGCCGGCGGTTTTCGCGCCCCGCCAGTGAATTTCGGTTGGATCCCGATCAAGCCCGACTACGGCATCTATTTCGTCACCTGGGCCGTCACCGTGGTGCTGCTTTTGTTCACATGGCGGATCATGCGTTCACGGATCGGACGCGCATTCGTCGCCATGCGCGACGGCGAGATCGCCGCACAGTCGCTTGGCATCGATCTCCTGACTTACAAAGCCATGGCCTTCGCGCTGTCAAGCTTCTATGCCGGCGCGGCGGGCGCGCTTTACTCTGCCCTGCTCGGCTTTGTCTCACCCGAAGGCTTCGACCTGTTCCAGATGATCATCCACAAGGCCATGATTGTTGTAGGCGGGCTGGGATCGGTCGTCGGCTCAGTGCTCGGGGCCTCGCTTCTGGTCTACGTCATGGAGCTTTTGCGCGAGTTCAAATCGACCCAGGAGATCGTCTTCGGCGCCTTGCTGGTGGGCTTCATGGTATTCCAGCCGAACGGGCTGGTGGTATTCCTGAAGCGCTGGCTGCCGGGTTGGCGGGAGCCGCTGCACCTTGCCGGCCACGCCGAGCCCAAAGCGTCCGTTCTCAGCGGATCGTTCAAGGGGGCGACCTCCGACGAGCGCCCGGCAGCGGAGCGGGCATGACCATCCTCGCAGTCGATAGGGTTTCGATCTCGTTCGGCGGCGTGCGCGCACTGGACGATATTTCGGCCGCCTTCGGCGCTGGCGAGATTGTCGGCATCATTGGGCCCAACGGCGCCGGCAAGACGACGCTCCTCAACGTCATCTGCGGCCTGAACACGCCCGATGCCGGTGCCATCCGCCTCGGCGATCGGGTGATCACCGGCATGAAGCCCAACTGGATCGCCGGAATGGGGCTGGCTCGCACTTTCCAGACCTCGCAGCTTTTCTCCGGCATGTCGATCCTCGAGAATATGATGACCGGACTCCATTTGCGCAGCAGAGCCACTCTGTTTGGCGCTGCGCTTCACACCAAGCGCATGCGTGCGGAGGAAGCTGAGCTGGCCGCGCGAGCCCGCGACGCGCTGGACTTCGTCGGTTTCGCCGCCTTCGCCGACCAGCCCGGCGACTCGCTGTCGTTCGGACAGCGGCGCATCGTAGAGATCGCGCGCACCCTAATCAGCGATCCCAAGATCGTTCTGCTGGACGAGCCGGCCGTGGGTTTGAGCATCAATCGTGTCGCCGAGCTCGATCAGCTTCTGCGCCGAATCCGCGACGAGAAGGGCGTTACACTCGTCATGATCGAGCATGTGATCCGGCTTGTCATGGGAGTTTCGGATCGTGTCGTGGTACTCAACTCGGGTCAGAAGATTGCGGAGGGCCGACCGGAGCAGATTCGCGAGAATCCGGCGGTGATAGAGGCATATCTCGGAAAGCAGGTCGATGCTGGACGTGCAGCATCTTAGTGTCTGGTACGGGGTGACGCAGGTGCTCCGTGACGTCTCGTTCTCGGTGAACGAGGGGTCGGTCGTCGCCCTGCTCGGCGGCAATGGCTCAGGGAAGAGCACTCTGCTTAATGCACTGAGCGGCCTTATTGCCCCCAAGAGCGGATCGGTGCGCTATCTGGGCGAGGAAACCGCTGGGCTTGAAGCACACCAGATGGTCCGCCGGGGCGTCGTTCAGGTGCCCCAGGGCCGCGAGGTATTTGCCGACATGTCGGTCGACGACAACCTCGAGCTTGGGGCGGCCACGCGCTCCAATCTCAAGGAGATCCGCAGGGACATGGGTGACGTCTTCGACTTGTTTCCGGCGCTACGGGACCGCCGCACCAGGGCGGCCGGCAGCCTGAGCGGTGGCGAGCAGACCCAGCTCTCAATTGGCCGCGCCTTGATGTCGCGATCGAAGCTCCTGCTCATGGACGAGCCCTCGGTGGGGCTTTCGCCACGCATGGTCGACGCGGTGATCGATGCCATACTGCGCTTGCGCCAGCGAGGCCTCACCATCCTGCTGGTGGAACAGAACGTGGGCGTTGCCGCTGCTGTCGCCGGGCAGGCGCACGTACTCAAGGATGGAGTCATCGCCTACGCGGGCCGCGCCAAAGACCTGATCAACAACCCGGAGGTGCTTGCGTCCTATCTCGGACGATGAGTGCCTGGCCAAGCCCGCCGCATCGCACATGGAGATTCGCTAATGGCACGAAAACTCACGGTTGCCGCAGCGCAGACGGGACCGGTGTTCGGTGGCATGAAGGACGGTGTCGAGGCGGCCTGCGCGATGGTGAAGGAGGGTGCTCGCAAGGGCGTCGATATCATCTGCTTTCCCGAGGTTTTCCTCGCACCCTTTTTCCCTAACCGGCTGATTCAGGACTATGAGAAGCATTTCGTGACGCTCCCGAACCCGGTAACCGATCCGCTCTTCGCCGTTGCGCGCGAGCACAAGATAATGCTGGTGTTCGGCTACGCCGAGCGCGACGGCGCCTATTTCTACAACTCGGCCGCGGTGTTCGATCGTGCCGGCCATCTGGTCGGCACCTACCGCAAGACCCACATCCCCGCCTATTTTCCGAATGAGCTTCGCGGCGGCACGGGTTCTTATGAGAAATTCTATTTCTCCCCGGGTAGCAGTTTGCCCGTGTTCGAGGTCGAGGGCATTCGCTTCGGCATCCAGATTTGCAACGATCGGCTTTATCCCGAGCCCTCACGCAAGCTTGCGCTCAAGGGTGCCGAGATCATCTTCATGCCCATCGCCTATGCCACCTATGGCAACGACAACTACCGCGTTGCCATCTGGGACCTGCCGCTGCAGGCGCGTGCTTTCGACAATGGCGTGTTCGTGGTCGCCGCCAACCGGGTCGGCGACGAGAATGGTCGGCGTCACATCGGGATGAGCGCGATCATCAATCCCCTCGGCGGGCGGATCATGACGCAGGCGACGATGGATGGGCCGGAGCTGCTGGTCGCGGAGATCGATCTCGACGACATCAACAAAGCACGCCGAAGTCTGCCCTGGTGGCGTGACCGGCGACCCGACCTTTACGGCAATCTCGATCCCCCGTGAGACCGTCGTGCAACTGCGACGGGGCCCCTCGCATAACGATTGCGAGTGGCCCGCATTGGATTTCGCGGCGCGGTCGCAAGCCGGAAGTCGCACCGTCTCACCGAGGAGAAGGCACGGCGGACCCGACTTGCAGGTGTCTGTAGCATGGGGCAGTCTCGAAACGGCGGTATTGAACCGCGCACTGCAAGCGACTGAGAAAGAAGAAGGAGCCGGACATGGGACGTACGATCAGGGTCGCGGCGGCTCAGACCGGTCCGGTGCTCGGCGAGGACATGCTACCGGGCGTTGAAGTCGCCTGCAGGATGGTGAAGGACGCTGCATCGCAAGGCAGCGACATCATCTGTTTCTCCGAGCTGTTCCTGACGCCGTTCTTTCCCAATCAGTTACGGCCTGACTACGAGCATTTCTTCCTGGAGCTGTCTAATCCGGTTA
>VBAB01000992.1 GCA_005888525.1 Alphaproteobacteria bacterium | reverse complement strand
GGCGCGCACCTCGATCTGGCGGATGCGCTCCCGGCTGACGCCGAACTCGGCGGAGAGGTCCTCCAGCGTCGCCGGCTCCTCGGCCAGTCGCCGCGCCTCGAAGATGCGCTTCTCGCGGTCGTTCAGGCTCGCCATGGCCTTGGCCAAATAGCCCTTGCGCATGCTCAGCTCTTCGGACTCGGCCAGCCGCTCCTCCTGGCCCGGCGTCTCGTCGACCAGCCAGTCCTGCCACTCGCCGGACTCCGTATCCGCCGAACGCACCGGCGCGTTGAGAGAGGCGTCGCCACCGAGGCGTCGGTTCATCGAGATGACATCGTCCTCGGGCACGCCGAGCTTGGTGGCGATCTGCTTGACCTGGTCGGGCCGCAGGTCGCCTTCCTCCAGGGCCTTGAGCTGTCCTTTCATGCGCCGCAGGTTGAAAAACAGCTTCTTCTGCGCCGCGGTGGTGCCCATTTTCACGAGGCTCCACGAGCGCAGGATGTATTCCTGGATGGAGGCGCGGATCCACCACATGGCGTAGGTGGCGAGGCGGAAGCCCTTGTCGGGATCGAACCGCTTGACGGCCTGCATGAGGCCGACGTTGCCCTCCGAGATGACCTCGCCGATGGGCAGCCCATAGCCGCGATAGCCCATGGCGATGCGGGTGACGAGTCGCAGATGCGACGTCACCAACTTGTGGGCGGCCTCCGAGTCCTCATGCTCCTGCCAACGCTTGGCGAGCATGTATTCCTCGTTGGGCTCGAGCATCGGGAACTTGCGGATCTCCTCGAGGTAGCGGGAGAGGCCGCCAGCGCCGGCGACGACAGAAGGAAGTGCTTTCGATGCCATCTCAATCTCAGCCAACGGTTCGATCTATCGAAACGCCTGCTGCTCCTATGTTCCCCGTCGGGGGCGATTCACCCCGCGCAATATACGCTGGGCATCAAGCTGGGCGACACGGAGGCAAGTATGTGAAGGATACAATAAACTGCAAGGCACGTTGCCGTGTTCCCTCAGTAACGTATCTTCACGTCATAGTTGATAAACGACCGGCGGTCGATTCTCCGTCAGCGACCGATCGGCGCGGGTGCCTAAAATTTCGGTAATGTGCGCGCACCTAGGACGGCCGGCGTGGGCTGGTAATGTGCGCGCGCTTTGATCAGCCGGTGTGAGCTGCACCAACCTGCAGCGTAGCAGCGTAGGTCGGGTCCAGCGAAGCGCCGACCCGGCGCGTCCGACCCTCCGTCGGCGTCGGGTCATCGCTGACGCTCGACCCGATCTACAGACCGGCGACGTCGCGGCGGGGTCGCATCCTGCACCGCTTCTCCGCCGCTTTCTCCGAGCGCGGCCGCCAGGCGGGCCATGTCGGCCGGAAGCGGACTTGCAAAACGCAAACGCTTGCCCGTGACAGGGTGCACGAAGGCGAGCACGCCCGCGTGCAGCGCCTGGCGCCCGAGCGCCTCCAGCGCCGCTCGAGCTTCAGCCGAGAGGTTGCGCGCACTCGCCTTGAAGCCGGCACCGTACGTCATGTCGCCGAGCAGCGGGTGGCCGATATGGGCGAGGTGCACGCGGATCTGGTGCGTCCGCCCGGTCTCGAGCGCGAGCT
>VBAB01000004.1 GCA_005888525.1 Alphaproteobacteria bacterium | reverse complement strand
CACTCCCACCCCCGACCCCTCCCCGCAAGGGGGAGGGGAGGTCCGCGCCGCGTCCGTCGGCGGTCCTCCACTCGTACTCGCGGGCGCTGAATGGGCCGCCGCAAGAAGGGCAGGGCAATCCACGGCTGGTTGGTGCTGGACAAGCCGGTCGGCATGACGTCGACGCAGGCGGTCGGTGCCGTGCGCCGCCTGTTCGACGCGCGCAAGGCCGGCCACGCCGGCACGCTCGACCCGCTGGCGACGGGCGTCCTGCCGATTGCGCTCGGTGAGGCGACCAAGACCGTTCCCTACGCCGTCGACGGCACCAAGCACTATCGCTTCACGGTGCGCTGGGGCGCCGGCACGGACACCGACGACGCCGAGGGCCGCATCACCGCCACCAGCGAGCTGCGCCCCGCGCGGGAGGCCGTCGAGGCGCTGCTGCCGCGCTTCACGGGCTCAATCCTGCAGACCCCACCCGCGTTCTCCGCCATCAAGGTCGACGGCAACCGCGCCTACGACTTGGCGCGCGCTGGCGAGGTCGTCGAGCTGGAAGCGAGACTGGTGCAGATCGATTCGCTCGACCTCCGCGACATGCCGGACGCCGACACGGCCATCTTCGAGGCCCGCTGCGGCAAGGGCACCTACGTGCGCGCGCTCGCTCGCGACATGGGGAGCGAGCTCGAGTGCCTCGGCCATCTCATTGCGCTGCGCCGCACCCGCGTTGCTCCCTTCGACGAGGCGCAGGCGGTGCGGCTTTCCGACCTCGAAGCCGCGGCGGAGGAGGGCGAGGATGCGTTGCACGCCCTGCTGCTTCCCATCGAGGCGGCCCTGCAGGACCTTGCCGCGATCAGCGTCGGCCAGAACGATGCCGCGCGCCTGCTGCGTGGTCAGGCGGTGTTGATCCGGGGCCGCGATGCTCCGACCACGGCGGGACCGACCTATGCAACCTGCAAGGGCCAACTGATCGCCGTTGGTCAGATCGAGAAAGGCGAGCTGCGCCCGGTGCGCGTGTTCAATTTCGACAACGCCGGATGAACGCGCCTAACGGCTTGTATCTGCGTGCGAATTTCTCCCTCGCAATCCCCGCGAATTGGTGTATAACGCCAGCCATCTCGCGAGAAGCGTGACCGCTACCGCGAGTTCCGCGCGACCCGGCTGGACGACATCCTGGCTGGCGCCGCTCAAACCCTCCCTGCTGACAGAAAGGTCCCCGATGTCGCTCAGCGCAGCACGCAAGCAGCAAGTCGTGAAGGAATTTGCAACCAAGAAAGACGATACAGGCTCGCCGGAGGTACAGGTGGCGCTCTTCACCGAGCGCATCAATGGGCTCACCGAGCACTTCAAGCTACACAAGAGCGACAATCATTCGCGGCGCGGCCTGCTCAAGATGGTGAGCAAGCGCCGACGGCTCCTCGACCACATCAAGAGCCAGGACGAGGGGCGCTACCAGAAGATCATCGAGCGTTTGGGAATTCGCCGCTAACGGACGATGTCCGGCGCGGGAGCAAGCTCACGTTGCCTCGAACAAGATGGAGATGTGAGCCGGGCTTCCTTCAAGAAGTGCGGCGCTTGACGCTTTGAATTGCGCAACGAACAACGAGAAACGAGACGAGAGATGTTCGAAACACAACGAGTGGAAATCGAATGGGGCGGACGCAAGCTGAGCCTCGAGACCGGCCGCATGGCGCGCCAGTCCGACGCCGCGGTGCTGGCCCACTACGGCGAGACGAGCGTGCTGGCGACCGTGGTCGCCGAGAAAGAGGCCCGACCCGGCATCGATTTCTTTCCGCTCACCGTCAACTACCAGGAAAAGACCTTCGCCGCCGGCAAGATCCCCGGCGGCTATTTCAAGCGTGAGGGTCGTCCCACCGAGAAGGAGACGCTGACCTCCCGCCTCATCGACCGGCCGATCCGGCCGCTGTTCGTGGAGGGCTTCAAGCACGAGACGCAAGTCATCGTCACGGTCCTCTCCCACGACATGGAAAACGATCCCGACATCGTCGCCATGGTCGCCGCTAGCGCGGCGCTGACGATCTCGGGCCTGCCCTTCCTCGGTCCGATCGCCGCCGCCCGCGTCGGCGTCATCGGCGGCGAGTTCGTGCTCAACCCCATGATCGACGAGATGAGCGAAAGTGTGCTCGACCTCGTCGTTGCCGGCACCGGCGACGCCGTGATGATGGTGGAATCGGAGGCCAAGGAGCTGCCCGAGAAGAAGATGCTCGAGGCCGTCATGTTCGGCCACCGCGGGTTCCAGCCCGTAATCCAGGCCATCATCAAGCTGGCGGAGAAAGCGGCCAAGGAGCCGTGGGACTTCCAGCCGCCCGACAAGTCCAAGTACGTCGCCAAGGTCAAGTCCCTGGCGGAGGCGGATGTGCGCAAGGCCTTCGCCACCCCGGAAAAGCAGAAGCGCCACGAGCTGATCGAGGCGGCCAGCGCCAAGGTCAAGAAGGAGCTGCTTGCCGCCGACGCCGATGCCGGCGAGCAGGTGCTGCTGGGCTCCGTGTTCAAGGGCCTCGAGCAGGAGGTCGTGCGCGGCGACATCATCCGCTCGGGCAAGCGCATCGACGGCCGCGATCTGAAGACCGTGCGGCCGATCCGGTCGGAGGTGCACGTGCTGCCGCGCGCGCACGGCTCGGCCCTCTTCACCCGCGGCGAGACGCAGGCCCTGGTCGTCGCCACGCTCGGCACCGGAGAGGATGAGCAGTACATCGACGCCCTCGAGGGCACCCGCAAGGAGCGCTTCCTGCTGCACTACAATTTCCCGCCCTACTCGGTGGGCGAGACCGGCCGCATGGGTTCGCCCGGCCGCCGCGAGATCGGCCACGGCAAGCTCGCCTGGCGCGCGGTGCATCCGCTGATGCCGAGCCCTGAGGAGTTCCCCTACACGGTGCGCGTGGTCTCCGAGATCACCGAATCCAACGGCTCCTCGTCGATGGCGTCCGTGTGCGGCGCCTCGCTGGCGCTGATGGATGCCGGCGTGCCCCTGAAGCGTCCCGTTGCCGGCATCGCCATGGGCCTCATCAAGGAGGGCAACAGCTTTGCCGT